>JAEOTI010000042.1 GCA_016839955.1 Candidatus Hodarchaeota archaeon
GAGAATTTTATTCCAGGAGAAGTTTATAACATAGGAGGGAAGAAAGAATGGGAATTAGACATTAATGAATACAATAACATTATTCTAAAGGCTTGTGATATTGAAGATGATTTTTTTGTAAGCTATAAAGATAAGGAACCACATACAACTGAGAGAAAGGAAATGAATTTTTCCAAAGCAAGAAGAGATTTAAATCATGACCCAGAGGTACCTCCTGAAGAAGGAATTAAGAAAACAGTCAAATGGATGCGACATTACTATCGATTGGATAAATTTTAATGGTTAAGAATTCATCTTCAAGGATCTTTTTTTGATTCGCTAATTATGGGAAAAACTTTGAAAATATTAGTTATACAAGAGACGAACTGGGTTAAGAGAGGTCCTCATCAATCTCATCATCTACTGGAAAGATTATCTGCTCGGGGTCACAAGATACGAGTTATAGATTTTGAATTAGACTGGTATAAACAGAGGGGAAACAAACATTTATTGTCAAAAAGAAAAGTAATCCATGCAGTTCCCAAAGTAGTAGCCAAAGGGAGGATTATTGTTATCCGACCTTCTTTTATACGGATTAGGGGGTTGGATTTAATTTCTATTGGGTTCACTCAATTCTTGGAAATAATACGACAAATCAAAAGTTTTAAACCAGATATTGTAGTTAGTTTCGGAATAGTTTGCGGATTTTCAGCCTCATATATTTGTAGATTTTATAGTATCCCTTTCTGTGAATATTGGATTGATGTTCTCCATGAACTAATTCCGATTTCGATATTCAAACCACTTGGTTTAAGCATCGAGAAAAAAACGATTAGAAAAAGCGATTTGTTTATTGCTATTAATGACCGATTATTAGATTATGGGAAAAGATACAACCCTTCCCGTTATGCCCTAATAAGAGCGGGAGTAGATCTAGACAAGTTTAAAGAGAATTCTTTTATTAGAAAAAGAAAAAGAAAGCAATTAGAGATTGAGAACTTAGAGATAGTTTTGTTTTATATGGGTTTCTTATATAACTTCTCTGGACTTGATGAGGTAATTAAGAGTATTAACAAGGAACAAAATAAAAGATCTAAGATAAAGTTAGTTATTGTAGGTGAAGGAGATCAGAAGAAGCAATTAGAAGATATTATTGGTAAATATAAATTGAAGAATAAGGTGTTGATGTTAGGATGGCAGCCATATGAAGAAATTCCAGCCTTGATATCTTCAGCTGATATTTGTTTACTACCTGCTCATAATAATCGAGTTATGAGGGATATAGTTCCAATAAAAATGTATGAATATTTAGCCCTGGGAAAACCAGTCATTGCAACACCTCTTCCAGGTGTTATTAAGGAATTTGGGACTAATAGTGGAGTTATTTATGCAAAAAATCCAGAAATGGTAATTAAAAAGTGTATTTCCTTCATTGATAGCAATCAAAAAGAAATTGTAGGAATTAAAGGTAGAAAGTTTATAGAAAGTCATTGTAATTGGAATAGACAAACAGGAATTTTTTTAAAAGAACTCAAGAGTGTCGTTAAACTCAAGAACTGATTATATAAACATTTAGATTGAATTCTTAATACAAACAAGAAAAATGGATTCTTTTTATCAGAATCTATATTAAAGAACATCATAGCTTATTCATTTGTAATTTTCCTTAAAATGGAAAAATAGGCTTCTTTCATCAGAATCGCAATTTCTCTCCAAGTCTTAATTTTTGTTTTAAGAATTTTGTATTTTGATTGATTTTCAACAGCATAAATTATTTTATCTCGTAATAATTTTAGATCTGGTAGTACTGGGAGGAGGAGATCATAGTTTTCACCAAATATTTCTTTTGTTGCACCACAGTCCGTTACTATTACAGGTACTCCAACAAATGATGCCTCTAAAGGAGATAGTTGACATGCCTCGCAAATACTTAAAGAAAGGAAACAGTCACTCCCTCGTAAAAATGCATTTACAACATCCAGAGATTGATACCCAATAAAATGGATTCTGTGAGAACAGTTTCCTCTTAAAATCGTTTTCAAGTACTGATTTCCAATGTATTTAGATTGTTTTCCAATAAGAACGAGGTGGAAATTATTAGGAAGCAATTCAAGACATTTGCTCGCTATATGGATCCCTTTTCTGTAGGTTATTGTACCTACCATTGTGAGGATCTTATCATCTGATTTTAAATTCAAAATTTTCCTAATTTCTAACCGAAAATTACTTCTATCAGTATATATAGCCCTTTCATTGATTCCATTAGGGATTAGAAATATTTTTGAGGTTGGTATACCTGATGCAAACAAAAAATTAGCAATTTCGGACGATAATGCATGATAAAATTCATATTTGATTAACTGATTTAATCTAATCGATTGTGCTCTTTTTTTCCAAAGACTTTCGAGATACTTCAGTGGACCAGAAGAGAGATTATCATGAACCATCATTGATGGAAAATCATGAAAAGTAA
>JAEOTI010000189.1 GCA_016839955.1 Candidatus Hodarchaeota archaeon
ACCCATTTGTTGACTTCAACTTTGCCAAGTAATAACCCCCTTAACCTATCGAGAAAAATCATTTTTTGCTAGCTCAGATAAAGATTTTTTGGAGATGATAGTTGTGAATGAGCAAAAAAACCATCTAGCGCGAGATTGTCATGCCTATGACATTTCATCACTCGATAATTTTTTTTCAAGTTGTTTAAGATCATTACGAATGGCCGATAACTCAAGAAATAATTTGACGAATACTGGATTAACTTCTAATGCGATTTGAGTTTCAGCCCAGAAGGTCCCTTTTCGCAGATCAAAATAGCCAACTATAATACTTAATGGAATATACCCAGTCATAAAAATTAGGAAAAAGACCAAAAAATCTTTTAATTCTTCGGGAATAAAATATAAGTCAACCCATAACAAATTAAAAAAAATCAAGGTGAAATTCATAAGTGACAAAACCAATGCAAACCATCGGGAATGACCAGCAATAAAATATTGTCGTAAACGACCAACATGATCTAGGATTTTTCGTAACATAGTTCTTACCAATGGAAGTCACCCCTCCTTATTTGAGCGGAAAATATACATGGCACTTGTTTTATCGAACTCTGGCACTTCAATTGCTTCTAAATTAAACCCACGATTAATAAAAAAGTCAAAAAACTCAGAAAAATCACGATATTTCTGGTACAAATTATCAGAATCAAGTCTATGGATCAAAGAACGAAACAGCATGCCCCATTTTCTAGTCAAGAAAAATGATTTCCGAACTTTCCACATATAGAAAATGTTTATTTGCCAAGTGAAAATAAAAATCCATTCACGCGAATAGTAACAGACATTGGTAAGAATATCACGAAATATATTATCATTCAGAATATGAAATAACAAATCTAAACATAAAACAATATCTCCTTTTACGTTGTGATTATACTTGTCAGCACCATGTACAAAAAACTGCCAAGCAGGTTTAAGATGTTTGTTCAAGGAAATAATATGCTTAGAAATATCTATTCCTTGATAATTAGTACACCCGCGTCCATCCCAAAACGAAAGATCACCACACCCAACATCGACAACATTATCTATTGAACCTATATATTGCTCGATAATAGCCCACTTCCAATCGCGGTACGCTCCTACCGATCCTTTACCACTGGAGATACCAGCTAGATAGCGATCATTCCAAAAGTTGTTCATAAATATCTATCCATTTTTTTGCTACTGTAAGAGGATCATGATCAGAAGGAAATTTAGTTAATACCGCACCGTTATTAAGCACTTTTCCACCGATAGCTAGTTGTTGCAATGCTGTTACTGAAAGAGAGTTATTCATTTTAACCTCAGAATAAGGAATATCCCAATTAGTATTAGATAAAATTGGGTCGAACGCCTCATATGTCTTCGTATCTATATAATATTCAAATTTCTGTAAGTACTCAGGGAAATTAGCATAAGGAATATGAGATTTTTTCCTATCTATAATAGTCAAATCTAAATTATACTCTTTACATTCACGTTTTGCCTGTTCAAAAGCAGGTAATTGTCGTTTCCATCGTAAAATAAACAAGGCAGTATCAGAAGTATAAGGTTCGGTTCGATGAAAATGATTTTTATCAACAGGATTAGGAACGTAATAAGCGGTTTTAGGAGCTCCATTTAATAATTCAGGTGTTGATACCACTAGAAAATCTGCTTTTTTCCATTCATTCCGTTTTTCAGCCCATTTACCTCTGATATTGGACCCATGATAATGAAAAACATATGGTTTCCATCTGATAAGCTTTTGCAGATAGTTTCTAGTAAATCTTGGTGCATGAGAATGAATAATATCATACTTAGGAATCAGTCGTAAGCAGGCAAACAAAAAACGTTTTGCGCCTCCTGGAATAACATAAGGATTAGGTATTATCTCATGTCCACCAAAAGCAGTAAACGTTTTCCGCATGACTACATCTGATTGAATATCTAACATTCTTTGATATTTTGCAATTGTAACCGCTATATTTGCGGTATTAAAAATATGTAACACTTTCATTATATACCACTTCTTTTTTTATAAAATTTTGCAGGGTTTCCTATAACTATACTATTCTCATGAATATCAGACACAACAACAGCACCTAACCCTACCATCGAATTATCACCAACACATTTCCCCTCTCTAATAGAAGAAGACGGAGCTATCCATACATTTCGACCAAATTGAGAACTTCCCCCTAACATAGCCAGAGCAATAACTATAGAATTTTGTCCAATCTTAACATTATGAGCGATATGAATTAAATTGTCTATTCTTACTCCAGTCTCAATAATAGTATCAGATAACGAGCCTCTATCAATACAAGTATTAGAGCCAATATGAACATTATCCTTAATAATTACTTTTCCGTAATGAGGAAAATTGAGCCAAGAACCGTTAATATCTTGTACGTAACCAAATCCATCCCCACCAATTACCGCACCTGCTTTAATTACACAGTTTTTCCCAATATGAACGTTATCATAAATCGTTACGTTGTCATGGATTTGTGTACCATCCTCAATACGAATATTTTTTGACCCAATAGATACATTAGACCCAATTTTTACATTAGGAGAGATATATGTGTTTGGTACCTTTTTCTTTTGTTTAGAAAAATATTTATGGCAAATCTTAACAAACTCTAATTTAGGATTAACAGAAAAAAGTAAGTAGCGATCAACCCTATCGTTTAATGTATTAATATCTAATTTGTCGGAGCATAAGACATAACTCGCTTTAGTATTATTGATCAAATCAATTCCTTGCTGATCTGTTCTATCACAAAAGGTTAATTGGTTTTTTTTAGCTTCAGTTATCGAAGCAACAGAATTGCCGAAAGGAGTATTTGAAATATTGTTTAATTCATCCATTCATCCAGACCATCCTATAAATTTCAAAAGATTCGGCATAAGAAAAGTTAGCAATTAAACCATTGTTTACCAGTTGAGCAGTAAGCTTCTTCTCATTCATGTAAGGTCTAAACAATTGGGATTTATAACAAGCAATCGCTGTTAATTTTTGTTTCAGATCTTCCTTTGAAACTTCAACAAAAAACTTTGCATTAAAAGGAGAAGAAATAATATTCCAAGAAATATTATATCCAAGAACAATGTCAGTACCATATTTGAAAGCTCTCATTGTCTCCATTGCGGTTTGATAGTGATCCTGATGAATATCATTCAAGGAAGGAGTAAAAACAATTTGTGGTTTAATTTTATCCCTCATTATTTCGATCTCAGTTAAAATCTCCTGTCGTGCGTTTGGGAAATACCTGTTTGGTTGATGAAAAAAACGATAATTTTCCTCAGGAATACCGAATACTTTCATTGAGTTAGCAGCTTCTTTTTCTAGTTGCGCATGATTATCTGTAGAGGTCATAGCAACATAGTAAACATCAGCTCCCAATCTAATACACTTGGCAACTGTAGCACCACAAGCTAGCTCCACATCATCAGTATGAGCTGCAATAAACAATATTCTTTTTTCCTCCATATCCAACATTAATATAACCTCAATTTAGTTAATATTTTTCTTATAGAAGATATAATTCGCTTCTTTTGATTTTCGCGTAAATAAATAGAATAATCTGGATAATTTGTAGATGGTTCGGCAAAATAACCGATCAATAATCTTATTCCTTTAGAAAAATGATGTTTAAGAATTATTTCTTTAACTACCCTGCCCATAGCGACTAGAGGATGATAATTTGCATCCTTCATTCCTCTACCCCATCCAATATATGAAATAAAATGTCCTTTCCCCCCAGCTCTTATTCTGTGAAAAACTATGTCATCAAATCGTTCAACTTTAGTCCCCAAAAAATCAGCGCAGTGTAAAACAGAGCTCTCCCAATTAAAATTTTTTGCGAACCCATGCATATAATCAAGGATCTCTCTTTTAATAATTCTGCCTCCTCCCACTACATGATCAAGATTATATGAGCTCCTGAATTCATCTTTCGATGCTCCAATACCTCCTCCAATTCCATGATCAGGAATCATTTTCTTTATTATACTTTCAACATAAGAATTAGACAAAATCATATCAGCAGGAACAATAACTAAATAATCCCAGTCAGAAAATTGATTTAAGACATGAACCCCGCTATTATAAACTATTGCCATAGCTGGAGTGCCTAATCCAGAAAAACCTCTGTCTTTACGAGTTTTTGTAAATAACACAGGCCTTGTTATAGGAACTGGATCAAATATATCAAATTGAAAAATATCAATATTTGCCATATTCATTAAATCAGATTTAATATTTTTCAAAACAGAAGCGGTATTATCAGTTGAACCGTCATCAACCACCATAATATATTTTGGTTTAATAGATTGATTAAGAATACCTCGTATTGTAACAGAAATATTCTTTTCTTCATTTCTTACCGCGGTAAGTGTTGCATATTTAATTGTCATCGTAATCTATCTTTTCTTTGTTTCAAACCTTCCATTGTTCCTAATGAATCAAAAGTATCATTTAAACAAACACATTTAATTATATTAACATCTTCAGGCTTTACCATGTCCAATCAGATATTCCAAATATTTTTCCAAATATTAATAGTAGAATCATGATCCCAACGGCAGTTATCAAAAATAAATTTCCATCAGCAAATTCATTAAACCGATCTTGAAGATCATTCGATTCTTTCATTCTTTTTTTGCTCATTTTCTTTCACCTCATTAGATTTTCCGAATGTTCTCTAAAGCAATTTCAGTTTGTCTAATTCTTTTTTCTAGTGTTTTGATTTTGTTTTCTAAGTAGAGAATTTTTTCGTAATAATATTGATCTTCGCTCATTTTCACACCAATCTTAGGGTTGGCGACCTTCAATATTTAATTCTCTTAATAATGTCAATACTCCAATGATTATAGATCTATCATCGATTACCTGATTATTTTCTACAAAACAAGCTCCTATGTGAGCTAAGATACTATCACAAATCTTTCTCCAGTTTTTATTGTCCCACCTATCTTTATCTTGTACCTGTTCAGGTAATAAATTAATATAATCAACAGGTTGCCATTTCCCGTCTTTTTCTACTCTAATATAAATTCCAGTTTCTATTAAACCACTTTTAATTTTTTCAATCATTGTCATCAACTTCCACTTTTACGTCATATTAGATGTTATTGAATCAAGAAATTCTTCAACTAACTCTAATAGATCTTTATCACTTGGAAATCCTAGATCATGAGTTCCTTTGTTTTTCCAAGTTACTCGAATTCTTTCTACTTCGTTCATTTTCTCACTTCCTAATCTTAATTAATTGAAAAATACCTTCCCAATCCAATTCTAACCTTCTTACTTCCTCGATTAATTTTTCAAGAATTTGATCAATCTTTCTTTGATCTTCTGTTCCCAATTCTAAATAATCCTCTAACATTATTTCACCTTGAATTCTACTTCTTTCATGTAAAATTTAAGCAGAGTGTCCTGAATTGTGAATTCCTCATTTTTTCTCAAATAATACAATTCTTTTTCGTTTAATTCCATTTTCTCACCTCG
>JAEOTI010000190.1 GCA_016839955.1 Candidatus Hodarchaeota archaeon
TCACAAGGGCAGCACCGCGACTACTATTACCCATGCATTCAATAATTATCGGGTCATGTGTGAAGAATGGGGAGTGCACCCATATGCAGAAGGGGCGTTCAACCATTATCTCACGACACTGGAAACTATTGGACTTGTGGGACGGGTAGCTACTGGAGCAAAAGGGCGCAAAAATACCCACATGCGGTTGACCATTCATGATGTCCCCGCAGCTGTCCTGATGGAGCGGATTGAAGTCTTTCTGTCGAACCGATTGCAGAAGAACCGATGAGAAAGGTAATTTTTCTAAAAAGCAAGAGAGAAAAACACTCAGGAATATTTCTGATCTAAAATTCAATCACACAGCTGAATAATTTTATTCTGGATGAGAGGACTTCTCCAATAAAACTTTCAAGAAAATGTGAAATATATCAGAATCAGAGAAAGTTAAAAATGGGTATTTAGGTAATTCTCAATATAGGCTATTTCATCTTCAGAAATATTATAAATTGGGTAAATCAAAGTGTCTATAGCCGAATCCAGTTTCATTGTTTCTTTCCCTAAATCAGTATAATTAAGACTTGGGTCAAAATGGAATGAAAATTCCGTCTCTATTTTCTCTAAATAAATACTTTTTAAGTTAATCATAAGGTCTTTAATTGCTTTAACATTTACTTCATTATTCAAGTGGTTTCGAGGAATTTTAATCTGAAGTAAACACTCTGACAACCTCTCCTTAGACCATTTGGTTTTTCTGGATGAAGAAATCCAGTGAATAATTGCTAACTCGAAAAAATTCAAAATTATTGGATCGTCAAACCAAACTTTAATCAGCTCTTTCGGTCTTGTATCAAAATCCTCAATTATTGTAAATATTAGAGAAGAACCGACTTGATAACAAAATATCTGTCTAACAGTCCCCAAATCATTGAAAATCGGGCTCAAAACACTTTTCCCTTTATTAATCTTATAAGAGGAACTTAAATCTTCGTAAAAATTAAAAAATGGTGTGTCTTTATCAAATAAATGATTCCTTAATAAATCAGAAAAAGTCCTGAACAGAAGCCACTTTTGCTTTTGTAAGGTTATCATTTGGTCTGTTAATTGAATTAAGTTTTCATAGATTTGTTTCTCTTCTGGTTGATCATCGTTCAATAATTTAATGGGGATTTTCGATAGTGGGTCAACGAAATATTCCTTCATAATTCCTTTTGGTTTTCCAATGAAAGAATAATAGAAATTCATTAAACTAGAGTTTAATATCGCTAAAAAATACTTAATATTCACTTTCTTGTAGGCTTCTCTAATTACAATGTGATAAGTGTCACTTGCTCCAAAATGTTGTTGATCATCGTATGCGAACTTGTTATAAGGCGCTCGATAAGGAGTAACAATTTTCTCAGGGACTTGATAAAATTCCTCATTTCTTGGGCGTTCAACTCTTGTCCAATGATGTTTACCTGCCCTGACTTCATTTCTTTCTGATAATTCCTTCTTGAATCTTGTTAAATACTTTTTTAAATTAGGATTGTGATCCAGATCATCAGGATCAAGGACATAGATTAAATATAATTCTTGGTACTGAATTAAATTTCGTTGAACATGACTATTTGGTAAATATTTCTTTAATAAAAAATCATCAATTCCTTCTTCTTCTTTTTTTTCCTTTGTAATAATAAGTACTTTGTTCAAACCTGTCGATGTTCCTTTCTCAATTTCAGCCAGAGAGATAAGTGGAACAGTTTCGTGTTCAATTTTTTTGAGCAGTTGATCAGAATCAATATCTGAAAGAATCCAACCAGACGCGTCCAATTCAGATTGGTTTTTCAAAAAAATTTGAATAAAAGAATCTCTATATCCCTCCTCAGAAATTTTTGAAATAATGTGCTCAATTAAGACTTTTCCACTATTTCTCCATTCATTCACTTGAATTATATTAACCATAGTGTCAATAGATGGTTCTTCCTTCTCTGCAAGGATGATAGCAGTATGAATTCCTTGTGGGAAGACTTTAAAGGTTTTAAAATCTAAAAGCGATTTTATTGAAGAGTTTCTCGTTATGTACTCCCTTACATTCTCCGCAAAAGTATTTTGGAAATAGTAGTTTGTAGTAATGAAACAGACTTTCCCAGATTCCTTTGCAGTAACTAGTGCGTTCTCTATAAAATAATAGAATTGATCATTGTACCCTGTATGAACATTGAACTTCTCCAAATATGGTAAAAGGAATTCCTTGTATTCTTCTTCCATATTTCTCAAATTTACATATGGGGGATTTCCAAGAACAATATCAAATCCGAATAACGTCTTCTCTAATGGTTGGCCTTCCTCATCAAAATAATTGAACCAATAGAAAATAGGAGGTAAAAATGGTAAGTATTTTGGGTCTTCTTCAAAATAAGCATCAGTCTTCAATTCTTCCTTTACTTTTTCTACTAAATACTGTTGAATTTTCAACATTTTGTCCATTAATCGTACTTGATTTGGATTACGTAGAAATTCCTTATGGATAGAATTTAATGATTTTATTTCTTCTATAAAATTTTCAAAAAGGAAGGAAATTATTTTGTCTATTGGTAAGGAAACTAAAAAATCACTACGGGTAAAGTTTTGCTTCAAGAAGGGTAATATATGATTATTAGTGATGTTTATCGGTTTATATGATTTTGGTGATGTCTTTACTATTTCTATTAACAAATTAAGCTTAGCAACTTCGAGAGCGTTCTTGTCAAAGTCATTTCCAAAAATATGCCTTAAAGCAACTTTCATCAAAAGTAGTTTGACATCAGAATCTTGAGCACCTAAAATATGCAAAATCTGGTCTTTATTTGGTAAATGTTCTGGAGCCTCGAAGAAGTCATCCAAAGTCTCAATTTCTTCCCGTTTTACCCCCTCAAGGAAATTAACAATTCTTTCATAACGTTTCCAAATATGTCGAAATACTTTTATCAAAAAAGAACCTGATCCACAAGCAGGGTCAAGGACTCTTATCGATACTAATTTATTAACCAAAAGTTCCGCTTTTTGATATTCAGCATCCTGAATTGCTTTGAAAAATGAGTATATTATTTCATCAAATAATACTCCCACTGTTGTTTCAACAATATAGTCTGTTATGAATGAGGGTGTATAGTAAACACCCTTTTCTTTTCTTCTCTCTGCAAGGAATGTTTCGTAAGCTTTTCCAAATACGTCAACATCAATTTTTCTAAAATCATATTGAACAATTCCTCGTTGAATACTCGTTCCACTAATTCCAATTATTTCTTTAATCCCATTAAATAAACGATTTATATTTGTCTCCGTCTGAATAAAAATATTCAGAAACTCTTCAGTGCCTTCTTCTCCTTTTTTTCCCTCACTGAATAATTCAGTATCGTAAAAATCCCAGAAAAAGCGAAAAATCTCAGTGAGAAACCGTTTTAGGTATTCTGACTTTCGATTAAAATATGCATTATAACTTTGCCACAGTTTAAATATTTTATCTCTCTCTACTATCCAAAAAAGGTCTAATGTATGTATAAAAATAAATTTATTTATGAGATTGATTGCACATTCCACCTTTTGAGCCTCAGAGATTTCAGATCTAAAATTTAGGGTTATGATTGTATTAACCCATTTTCTCAGATCTTTAAGGAAAATTTCATCCAATTGTTTTTTAGGGGCAGCTTCCTCTATCCTGTCAATATAATCGGGTAAAAACTCTACCCTTCTAAATTCAGCAATAAATTCAGCAAAATCTTTTTTGCAAAAAGGCTTACACTCGTTCTCAGATTGAGTAATAACTGTACTCTTAGAATAAAAGTAAATTTCATCAAGATTCGTCAATACAACATATTCTTTTGTGATATTAGGACTAAAAAGATATTTTCTTATCTGTTTTACAACCTCTGACTCTTTACTTTTTCTTTTTAAGCTGACTTTCTTTAGAATGATTTTTGTCTTTTTTTTATCCAATCCCGCTTCAAAAAAGGGTTTAATTTCTATCCCCACTCTTCCTCCATTTTCAAATTCAGCAACATTATCTATAGATCTCTGCCGAGAGACTGTGCTGTGAGTTTCTGTGAGAATCTTCTCTCCAAAGATGTAAGAAAACAATGAAGACTCTCTATTAAGGAGGGTCGCACGTAACTGTGCTTCTGGTTCTGATTCCTCCAAACCACTAAGGTATTTTTTCATTAGCCCAGAAGAGAATGAATCTAAAAACCCTTTTTTGTCATCAATATCATATCTTGAGTTCTTTCTCAAGTTATTTACATCTATCAATAGTTCTGATAATTCTGGTGTTATCATTATTTCCCACTTGTTTTTCTAATCCCTTTCTTTGACTTTAATCTCAATGAAGTGGTTGTGTGAAGTGTTCATGCTTCATTCCCCTCCTAAAATTAACTATATATACCTACCATTTTTGTTCATACAAGCGCAAGTTTTTTTTTGGTTTGTTTAATCCACAATCGTGGATCTATTGAGACGTTTTTAGTCTATAAAAAACGTCCATCAGGAAGTTCGGGATTTTTGGTAAGAGTGGCAGTCCGTTTCACTCCTCCTCCACTCGGAGTGTTATCAATTATACTATTATTGTCACTCTTATATTTTGCATCAAGTATGTTTTTGAGGAAGCTAGGATTGCTATACTTTTCTAGGGACATTGTATGATCAAATTCAACAATTTTGAAAATATTATTCATTACAAATCACCAATTAATTACCTAAATGACTTTTTATTTCATTCTAATTGACTACAGAATGCAATAACCGCGTTTCGTGACCATAATTCAGTCTTTGCTAAGGTCTAAGCAGTCTCTTTCAGTTCTTCTTGATTCATAAAAGAA
>JAEOTI010000191.1 GCA_016839955.1 Candidatus Hodarchaeota archaeon
ACGATATCTACTTTCGCCCCAACACCGATTTTCCATAGTTCATCCCGAATTATTTGAGCTGCAAGCACTCTATCGGGATTATAATCTGCAACAAGAAGTGTTACATCAAATAACATCTCAGGTCTTCCATTCTGATTACTCGTAACTACTATTGTGGTGAAACTAGACAATATTATAGTTAAAAGAATTATTGGGATAATTAATCTTCTGAGAATCATGAATTCCACAATAGATTTCATTTTATATCAACTTAACCTCAATTTAATCTCTTTTCTTTTTCTTAAATATCGAGAGAGTTACAACTGCCAAAACGATTAGAACAAAAGGCATAGAATTACTTGAAGTTTTCTCCTTTCCAGATATTTGTTTACGAAGAGTATCCATGTCGTATCCAGCTTTTTCCATGTAATCCCAGGCTTTTGTCAAATTAAGGCTAATTCGGGGGATATTTTCTGACCAGTAAGGGGATTGCTCTGGAAGAGGGGCAAAAGCGGGATGGGCGAGTCCTCCGAGAATATAATCTGTTATTTCAGTCCGATCAATTAGATGAGAAATGGCTAGGCGGACATTTCTGTCTACAAGATATGGATTAAAGGTGTTATAACCTAAGCCATACATCTGCCAACCCCATTTTTCGGTGATCTGAATTGTAGGATGGCTTAGAAGAAAAGGTATATCATCAAGGAGGTCAAAATGCGAATCGATCACATTAATTCTCCCTTCAATCAAAGCGTTTTCCGCTTCATATCTATCAAAACCATAATAATAACGAAAGAAATCTGGTTTGGATATATACTCTCCATCTACTTGTGTCTTATAATATAAAGGAAAGGCAGAGGTCTCGATATATTGTTCAGTTGTATTAATTGAGTTAAATTGGTAAGGACCCGTTCCTATAACAGCTCGACCTTCATACCCTCCGGATCTTTTCCCGAGATTAAAATCATTAGTTCGACTTGAATAGAGTGATAAAATTGGAGCACCATCAGCGGTCATACCTGGTCCTCCTAAATCAGTGCCTTCTCCGGTACTATTATAATCTGGATCTAAAATGTGACGAGGGAGAATTGGAAGAGAAAATACAGAAGGCATATCCAAAAATCGATCACTAAAGAATAGATCAGATTTTAGGGATTTTCCCAGGTGTTCTGGTTTTCTTCCATAAAGAGAAGGAAGTTCACGAATATCTTCTGAGAGATGAAACCGAAGAGTATAATTATCAAGTATTTCGAAAGGTAATTCTTTGCTTTCGTAGCCAAAAACCTTCTCAAAGATGCTTAGAAATGGTGGTGCCACTTTTCCACTTAATGCTGATTTATACGAAAAAACAACATCATCAACACGGAGTGTCTCATTCGTGTAACCATAGCCATCATGCCAATAAATATCATTACGGATTTTAACTTCCCAAAGAAGTCCTTCCCCTTCATCTACATTACGTCCTATCACTCGATTGTACCCATGTAAAGGAACTGGAGATCCATTCGCAATTAATGGATAATAATTTCTATCTTCGTCCGCTCCCATTAAACCATCAAACAACTGTTGAGCAAAAATACAATCATAATAATGGTACGTAATAAATGGATTGAAGTCAAAGATAGGTCTACCAGCAAGTGAAACAGTTGTTGCTTCATCCAGTAACTCTACCCGTTCCATCCGCATTTGAACAGGGTCAAAACCTGATAAATCGACATCAATAGCAAAAAATTCTTCTTCTTGATAGATATTTGTCATAGGATGAATGTCCCAGACAAGCTGATCAAGTATCAACTCCACAAGTTGTACACGTGCTTGAAAATCCGCAGTTGTTTGTAAAAGGTTTAGACGCCTATCCAATAAACTGTTCTGGACCGGAAAGAAATTCCGAAAGCCCTTACCTATATTGTCGCTGTGAAAAAATTGGAGCAAAGTGGATGGTGCGGATAATCCATCATAGACTCCATAAAAAACAACGTCAAACCCTCCCTCATCAAACCAAAGATGACCTGGATTATGCTGATACCGTGTGTTGACATTCGATTCAGGAAAAATTTTGAGCCGAGCATCTATCCCTATTTTCCACATATCCGACACTATTAATTGAGCTGCTTTCAGAAGATCCTCTTCAGAACTAGAAACAAGAAAATGGATGGTAAAGTAAGTAGCTTCGTCTTCCTGTGCGGATATAGGGATTAGAAAGGATTGAATGAGTAAAATTAAGAGAAAAAAAAGCCAGAAAATTTCTAGATTTCCCTTTTTTGATCCCATTACTAATCCCTTATTTATATTATACGCCATTATATATAAAGTTATTGAAATCCTTAGTTTGAATTGGTTAATAGTTTAGTATCCTCATTTTTTTCAACTCATTTTTTCAAATCTACCTCCCTCCTTTTTCCAATTACCAGAGTCTATTCCTCTAAAAACCTCTTTCTATGGGTTAATGCTAAAAGAAATAACTTAATTAGGAAATAATGAGGTAATATGCAACCTCAAAACATAAAGGAATGAAATAAATGAACATTAGCTTAGTTCGGAAGAAACCACTAATTGGAGAGGTGATAGTATGCAAAACAAATTGAAATTTCTTGTTGGATCGAAAGGTCTACTGGTCATTGGGATTCTTTCAATAATAGCAGTACTGTTGCTACCCAATTTACTAACCATAGGTCAAGTCACAGCAGATAATGAAGCTCTCTACTTTGATGAGTTTGATATCCCCACGAACGGTAATCAAGAAAGAACTGATTACGAAGAAGCACAATTGGTGAATTATGATGTCTACATAAAATTTTATGCAGACAATTTTCCTACTGGAGGAAATTCAAGGGTTGTTATTTCACTGTCTTACATCTATTTTGATCCACCAGCCACTCATGATCCTGGTCGGGAATCTTCCTCAGTTACAATTTACTCACAAGGATCAGATCGTTATTATGGTGCTGCTATGACAGATTTACTTGCTTCTGTCGATGCTGGAAGCGGCAGATATATCGAGAGCTTCCAACTCGGGATAGATTTTTACCGTGACTATGGTTCTGAGCACTTTCAGACAGATGGTTGGACACTGGTGAAACTTACTCAATACCCAGATAAATAACTCTCTCTAATTGTAAAGACTGCTAATTGGTAGCAGTCTTCTTTTTTATATCTGTTTTATGCCTTAATTTTCTCCTCTAGTTCCAAAATGTTAGACAAAGGATCATTCTTCATTACTCCAACCGATATGCTCATGATCCTTTTTATAGTCGGGAAAAGATCCAATATTATTGAAAATAATAAACCATGTAAGTGTGACCGGCTTTCGCCGTGCGTTGATCTTTTGTGATAATTCCTTCTTGTATAAGGAGATCAAGAGCGTCTAACAGTTCTTTTCGATCTACTTCTACATCTAGACTAAGGAGTTTTTCAGTAATTTTGCTTAAGATCCAACTTCCTTGAAAAGTATCACGAATTACATCTAATAATGATGAATTAGGATCAAATGATTGAGTAGTTTCTTCAAGGGGAATATAAGGAGCTGAAGATTCTTCCTCAATAGTTTCTGGTTGCGATTTTGTGGTAGAAGATTTTGAATTAGGATCTGTATTATTTTGTTGTTTTTTAGCCACTTTTTTTGTAACAATATTCTCAATGATTACTTCTTCGGTCTTTAGAAGTAATTTCTCAAAGATGCGTTTTTCATGAGCTTGTAATGTGATAATATAGTCATGAAGCTTAAGGTCTAGTTGATTATCAGATTTAGGAGTAAAAACGATTCTAGTCTCTGTTCCAGAGGGAGCACGATGAAATACAGAAAATTCTTGGTCCTTTTCTAGTTGAATAATTGCTTGAGATATTTCTTGTAAACTTAAGGCTACTGTTCTTCCCTGTCCTTTTGAAAACTTTTCAAAATTGCCCTCTTTATCTTTCCGAGTCATTTTGATAAAAAAACTTCCTGAATCAGGGGCAGGATCAAGAATAACACCAATAGTGGCTCGAAAAAATGAAATTGTCTGCATTAACCAAACCCTTCTTTCTATAATATAGGATACTTGGTCTTTTATATAGTCAAAAAACAAAGCTTCTTCCTTTATTAGATTTAAAAAAAGTAAAGTAGAGCTTGAATGAATAACTTTTTTTAGATTTGTTCAACATAGTCGGAGTATTTAACAAGCTTTATTTGATTATTATCAACTAATTTAAGACAAGTTTATCCTAATATTGATTTTTGTCGGACGGGGGAAAAAATTTACTACAATTGGAGGAAAAATCGTTGAGTTCTGATGAGGATTTTTCATCAATATTTGGTGAAAAATTAACTGCAGAAGATAGTTTGACGCAGATTTCTTCAATTATCATTGTGGTTTTTTTATTAGCAATAATTGGTATATCTGAAGTTTTATTTAAATGAGTTGTCAGGAGGGGAACAGCAACGTATTGCAATTGCACGTGCACTCGCTAATAATCCAAAATTAATACTTGCTGATGAGCCAACAGGTAATTTAGATAGTAATACAGGAGCGAAGATTATCGATCTATTAAAAGAGATAAATCAACAAGGAACAACTATTCTTATGGTTACCCATGATGAACAAATTGCAAAAAAGACTACTAGTAGTATTTATATGAGAGATGGAAGAATTTGTCAAAATTCATCTTGAATCTTTACTTCTAAAGAACGAAAACAGTTTATTTCTCTTGGTAGGGCTAATGAGTTCTCCTGGCGAGATCTTGCTTGTCTCACTGGAATTGATCGAGAATCATTTAGCACTCTTTACCACTGGGCAAGACGTAACGGACTTATTGAAAATAAAACTAAGAATTTATCACTATCCGAAATTCAAAACACCATTCTCTTACTACAAGACAAGGTCAACATCTTATCTTCCAACCTTGACCGTATTAATGCAAATATCCAAGAAATTGTTACAGAAAACCAAAAGTGACGCTGAAACAAATTTGTCACATAAAAGAATTAAACTAACCAACCAATTTCTGCTCCCTTCTATATTCATAATCCATAATTCCAAGAGATCGATATAGATTTTCTATCATGTACGCTTAAGCGTACATAAGCAAATTTCTC
>JAEOTI010000192.1 GCA_016839955.1 Candidatus Hodarchaeota archaeon
AAGAATATTGCTGGTACTAAAATGTTTTTTTGATGACTCTGCCCGGATGGTGAAATTGGTATACACGCTAGCTTCAGGATTCTGCCCACATAAGAAATCATTTCATTTTAGCTAAAAAACGCACTTCAAAACACCTTCATTGGACCACTTTGTTTGCAAAACGATTGCAATCAGGAGGTTTATATGTATTTGGTCAAACGAAACAAGTATTATCACATCTATTTCAGAGATGCTTCTGGCAGGCTGAAAACAATCAGCACAAAGAAGGGGACCAAACGTGAAGCAATGATTGTTCTGCAGAATATGGAATCAAATCAAATTCCTCGTTCAAATCTTCCTCAAGTTAACTTTAATGGGTTTGTCGAAAGATATATGGAGTTTGCACGTATAAATCGTTCGCCTACTTATGTTGAACAGTTTAAATATGCTTTTAGAGAGTTGGGGATTGAAGTAAAAGATAAACTACTCTCTGAAATAAACCACAATGATATAGAGAATATGGTTAATCGAAGAAGAGCTAAGGGTAAAAACACATCAACAAATACATTTATCACTTGCATTAAATCAGCCTTCAATAAAGCAATAGATTGGGGATTATTAGAAGCTAATCCTGCAGCAAAAATTAAGAAGAAGAAGCTTCCAAAAAATCACCCGATCTTTATTACTGAAGATGAATTCAATAATCTAATTGAATTGGAGAAAAATCCACTTGCTAAATCAGCCTACATTTTAGCCTTTTACACTGGCTGTCGTATCAGTGAATTATTGAATGTAAGATGGGAAGATGTTGATCTGGTTAACAACAAAATCTGCATAAAAAATCATCAGCATCATACAACAAAGTCAATGCTACAAAGAGATATTCCAATTCATCCAAAGGTGAAACAGGTTATTGACACGCTACCAAAGAATAATGAATTCATATTACAAGGTCATTATAATAGAAGAAGATTATCTGGTAAGTTCAAAGAAATAGTAAGAAAGTTTCAGGAGATAAATCAGGATATGAAGTTTCACGGACTTCGCCATTCATTTGCATCCAATCTCGTGAGGCGTGGGGTATCTCTCAGAATTGTTCAAGAGCTTTTAGGGCATAGTGACATCTCTATAACTCAAATTTATAGTCATCTTAAGCGTGAATCACTTAACGAAGCAATTAGTTTGCTGAGTTGAAATTCTAAACAACTAATCCTATCTAACATTCAGCCGGAGTCTTTGGGCTTCGGCTTTCTTATTTGATTCTTTCAAAAAGTTTTCCAAAGTTAAAGACACATCAAAACTTACTATGGGGTTAAAAATGCAAACACTCGAATGGGTAAATGAACAATTATCTTATTATAGAAACTCAGATTACAAATGGGAAAGAGAACTAATAACTGAATTTGAAAAGTATTTTGATAGAGAATTTAGTGAATTTCTTAGTCATAAAAATCTTTGTGGAATGGATGAGGGTGAAAAAAAGGAAATTTTTTATCATTCACTCCGTATTTTATTTAACATAATCCATAGTTATGAATATTATGTTGGGGATGAAAAAGACACACTAGTTCTCTATTTTCATTCTATGCAACACCCTGCCACAAAAAAAGACTTGCCATTGAATAAAGAAAAAGCTGAGAAATTATTTATTATGGTTACAATGCCATTTAGAAACTTTGAAAAGAATATTTATAAGCATTTAATAAATTATGCTAAATCAAAAGTAGATATTCAACACTTGAATCAAGATAAGCAGTTTCTTGATGCTGAAGTTGTAAGGCTGGAGAGCACCAATCAAACTCGTCAGGAAGATTACAATAAACTTGTTGAAGATATTCAAAAAGAAAGACGAGAGAGTATTAACCGCATGCCCTTTACTTATATAGATGCTTGCGAATACTATAACACTGATAAGCCCACTCTTTCACAACTGGAATATATTTCAGCTATACCTGAAAAGGTCTGGGGGAAAGCATTAGCAAACCCAATATTTTTACTTTTCCTATTGGAGAAGCTGAAAGAAAAATGGGCCCAGGCGAAAGAAAAGAGAGAGTTTTGGTGGGGAGCATATAATGTCATCGATAATAAACACTCAGAAGTGAAAAAAAGACTTAAATACAAAACATCCCAACTTTCAGAAACAGACTATGAACAAATTGAAAAAGGAAGTAAACAACAAAAAATAAAGGCTGCAGAAATTAAGGCTGATAAGGAGATTGGGATACCTCATCAAGATGCGATTAAAAATTGTGAAATCTGTGGAGATGAAATAAGATATGGAAACCTGTGTCGGGATTGTAACGAAGCATTTAAGGTTAAGGGTGATGATAAATCACAAGCTAAAACTAAGATAGAAAAGGAAAATGATGAGCGAATCCAAAAGGCAATCGATGATATGAAAGCAAAACAGAGTAGCGGGGGTAATCCACCCTCAAAAGAATAGAAATATAAATTATAGGTCTCGAAAAGGACTTTTAGATCAAAAAAACCCCAACCCTCCTTTTTTAGGTCATTTTCACAACTTCCTAACAGAATAGCACACCCGTTTCCTTTATATAGGAATGCTGACCACTGCAACCATATCACAATTAGATAATAAAGATTTTTCAAGAAATTTAGTGGCAGGTTACCTATCCTTTGCAGGAGTTTGCATTCCCCTGCCACACTATTTTAAGAGGTATAAAGATGCAAACTCAAATCAAACTCTCCGAAAATAAAATCTTTTGGAAAGACTTTTGTTGGGGAGAAATTATTTCTCGGAAATCCACTTTCAAACTTGTTCCAAGAACCAAACGTAATATTTTTCATTTATGGGGTGGTGGTCTTGGCTTAAATAGTCAAGCTCTTCAGCTATTAGATAAACTCAATATAATGTTCATTGATGGCAAACTTAGTGGAAAATCTTTCAAAGTCCCTGTAAAAAAATGGATCGAGAAAGGTAAAAAATCACCTTTCAAGAGCGAAGCCGTTGACGCTCAGACAATTCTTAGCTTGGAAGAAATCTTCTCTAAGGAAAATTCCAATCAACCATCACTTTTCGGGGTAACATAATGGACAGGAATAGATTAGCATTAGAAAAACTTTATGAAAATGTTCGACTGACCTGTTATCAACTCCCAAACTTCCTTAGCGATATTGACAATGAATACTATGCGAAAACCGATTCAGAGAAAAAAATCATTAGCACAATCAAGAATTCACTGAAAAACTGTATAGATAGTTCATTCGAAGCAGCCAATCTCATCTATACAATTCTTAATGGGGATGATTAAAAATGGAAGGCTGGATTAAACTACACAGACAAATTGAAGAAAACGAATTCTGGTTTTCTGAAAGATTCACAAAAGCACAGGCTTGGATTGATCTGCTACTTTTAGCAACACATAAAGAACGAACAGTATTTATAAAAGGAGTTGAAATAAACCTAAAGACTGGTCAATTATGCTACTCTCAGGTTTCACTTGCGAAACGGTGGAAATGGAACAGGAAGACAGTAAAAAAATTTCTAAACTCATTGAAAAAACGTGAAATGGTGGACACCAAAGAAACTAACATTACAACCATTATTACCATAAAAAAGTATTGGTTGTATCAGGTGGGTGGACAGCAGAAGGGACACCGGAGGGACAGCGAAACGGACACAAACAAGAATGGTAAGAATATAATAATTGAATTAGTGAGTATGTTGATTAAGGACATCTCTAAAGAACAATCTCTTTACTCAATTATAGGTAAGTATAAGAAAATATTAGGTGAGGATAGATTAAAGGAGATATTATCCGCCTGCGTCAATCGGGGTAATGAATTTCGCACCGAAAACCAGCTTGCCTCGTATCTTGAGACCTGCACCAAAACAAACGGTAAGTCTAAGTTTTCATATAATCCAATAGAGGAAATGCAATGCAAGAGTTAAAAAATGAACTAGAGCTTCAAGTTTTGTCAGTAATGTTAAATGATCCTAAGATAATTCCAAATATTCATCAGATTATGACTACAGAAGATTTCTCTGAAGAAAACAGAAAGATTTTCACTCATATAACTGAATCAAGTCACATCGTAGATAAATTCGGACTGGTTATCGAGCTCTCAAAGATGAACATAGAGAAATGGGGTATTAAAGAATTAAATGAACTTCAATCAAAAGGAAATGAATTTACATTAGAACGACTTTATTTAAATAACGTATTTCAGCAGCTAAAGGATATAAGAATAGCTAATGATTTAACCAACTTATTAAAAGAAAAAGTTAAGGAACTTAAAACAGATACTTGTGGATTAGATAAAGCCATTGAAATAAGATCAGATATAGATGATATAATCAAGACAACCGAAAACCTGAAGGATGATAAATCATTCTCAGAAGAACTTCCTGAGATATTGTCCTCTATTGAAGATGAAATGAAACCTGATTCTAAAGGTTCAATTACTCTAACTAATTTCCCATCATTTAATAATTCAACCGGAGGTCTAAAAGGCTCCAACCTGGTCGGCATCGCCGGAACTTATAAGAGTGGTAAGACAACCTTCGGATTAAACATAGCTCTCGATATAGCAAAACAAAATATTCCCTGTGGTTTTTTCTCTCTTGAGTTATCACAGGAGGAGTTGAACAAAAAACTTTTAGGAATGTTAAGCAGAGTTGAATACGAGAACCTAAGAGAACCTAAAAAACTTAATGATGAAGCAAAGGGAAAAATATCCAATCTCTATAAAAAGAACTCTAAACTTCCCCTTTACACTACTGACCAGCTACTGACTGAGTATGAACTAAAAAACAAGGCAAGATACTGGAAAGAAAGATTTGGTGTGAAGGTGATATGTATTGATTATCTGGGATATATAAGAAGTCATAAGAAATTCGATAACAGGGAAAGAGAAATGAGTTATTATAGTGGATTCCTAAAACAGATGGCAAAGGAATTAGATATAGTAGTAATTGTCTTAGCCCAACTCAACAGGCAAGGAAGAAAAGAACCATCAACGGAGTATTTAGCTGAAAGTATTGCACTCGCAAGAGATTGTGATTTCCTATTTATCATTTTTAATCCCGTTGAGATGGGAATTTATAAAGATGAAAAAAGAGAATACAATGAGTCTCATTTCGTTGTAAAACTTGATACTACTAGACACACAAGGTTTAAAAGGCAATTTCTTTTAATGATGAACGATGATAGTAATTTCGTTGAAATATCGAGTGAGTATGACAATGACTACTTAAAAATGTTAGTTGAAGAAAATCAGCATTTAATCTGTGATGAAGTGATATGATAAGAGATATGAAAGTTAATCGAAGACGCTGGATTACAGTAGAATTAAGAAAGAGCAGAGCAAAAAGAGTCATTGACATTTACGTTAAAATGATGCTCTCAGGTAAGACATATTTAAACAAATTAGCCGAAATGTATAGACCTGATTCTTTGAAACCGATTGCAACGCTAAAAAGATTTTTAAAACAAAAAGAGGTTAAAGAAGTGATAGATAAAAAATTAGATGAGGCATTAAAACTTCACGGTATTGATGTTGATTTTGTCTTGAAGAAAAGGAAAGATATTCTTGAGGGCTCTTTGAAAAAAGAAGACTATACAAATTCTAATCGAGTGCTTGATAGTTTTGAAGAAAAACT
>JAEOTI010000193.1 GCA_016839955.1 Candidatus Hodarchaeota archaeon
AGATCCGAACCTCTATCAGACCTTCTACATAGCTTGTGTCTAAATCGATATAAAGCCATTGTTCGTAACTTAGTTGCCATTCATCACCACCATTATTATTGAAAGTACCAAGAGTATGGGGACCATAATATGTTGTCCCCTCAGTTGTACGATAGAGATTGAAGGCACCAACGTCATATTCTCTGGGAGCAGCTGCTTGAACTTGCTGCAAATCATTGACCATTAAACAGCCTACTACTAGAAACATAATTCCTAGAAGCCAAATCCTTTTCTTTAACACAATCTTGTTTTTCAAAACTTATCACCTTTTTTCAAAAGGCTATATTTACCCTTAAAATGTCACTATAACTCGTGTTTATAACTTTATTTGAGAGACTGAGGGAGGAAATTAAAAAAAATCGACAAGAACAATGATATTATAAACTGTTGAACAGAATCGACATCGAATTTTGAGTTTCAAAAAATAATTTTGCTTTCTACATAATCGATTTAATATTGAGAATTCCTTTTAATCCCTCTTTAAAGCTAATAAATTTAAAATTGAGGATTGTATAATTCTTAAGCCTTCTATTACTTTATTTAGTATTGTATTTTACATATTTTTTTTTAAAAAAAAGGAATAGATAGTTTAGAAGAGAGGTCATAAAGGAAAATGAAATTCTAACCTATAAATATTCGTTTAGGAAGAATTTCTACAAAAAAATTGAAACTAAAGAAGTATATGATTTTCTTCGAGGTTTATTCAATATTTCTTTGAGAAAATTATTGAAAGCCCTAAATCTTGATTATTTTAGTTAATCAAGGGTGAGTCCAACAATTGACACCTTAATAGAGTTACAAGTAACAGATTACAATATGATCTGTAGTTTTGCTGGAAATGGAAATAACTGCCTAATATACAATTTCTTTGAAGAAACTTTCATGGTAGACTACTATGTCATAAGCCAAGGATTGACGGATAAACCTTACACATTTGATTATTACGGACAAACAGCAAATTTTGTTGTTGAAAGCATAATTACAGGTGATGTTTCAGGAGTAAAAGCCATCATTTTAGAAGACAATGATGAGGGATTTTTTGGAACCTTAACATTACCTAAAATCTCTAACAATTATCTGAACAATAAACTAATTACAGATGAATATAACAGTAGTGCTTTAACCAATGGCACTGCTTCTGGTCTGATCTTAATTGAAGGAATTATTACGACAAATGGCTCAGATTGGACCATAGAAATGAATCCATAATCAGACCACCAAATAACTCAATATATTGGTGAAACAGACTACTATATTTCAATTAGAGATAATATCCTATATAGCTATCAAGTCCAAATTGATGCAATAGTGTCTACAAGTAATTCATTTAACGTCTGTTTCTACTATAATGATGAAGTCATAGGTGAAAAGGCAGAATCGTTCCATTTTAACACCTCTCTAATCAATCCTTGGATAGAGAGTAGCATCCATCATAATATTGATGGGACTTTGGAGTTTATTGTGGTTATTTTCTGTCCTTCTCCAGTCAAGGAAATGTCTAACGATGTCTGCTTGTAACATCAGAAATAGAGGAAGAAGGATGACAAAAACAAAAATTGATAATTACTGGTACTAACTTTTGTGGCTCATTAACAATAATTGTTACATCTTCCAGAAAAAAAACAGATTCCTTGACTATGTGAAGACTCAAGGCTTCCAGCAATGTAACAGATTATGGAAGCCTCTTGAAACAGAAAAAAATGAGAAAGTAATAAAGATTTTTTGTTTTCCTGATTTGGATGGATCTTTTTGTATTCATTTAAGTTGAGGATAAAGGAATAGAGTGCTGTTCAATCATGGAAAACAAATGTAGCAAAGAAACCCAGTTACTTTTTCACCTTCATCTAAACACTTTTCTAGTTTCGAAATCAAAATTACTAGTATGAATTGTCTAATAAAATCTCTTGTTGTTGGAATGTTCCTCATAACTGGGATTATTGCTATCCAATCTGTTACAATGCTTCCAATGGAAAAAAATAGTGTTAGAGATTATTTTGTTCAAGAAGGTGATCGTTATGCTTGGAAGTGTGTTCAAATGGACGTGATAACTCCTGGGTGTGGCTATTATTATTTTCCGCCTGATTGGAGAATTAGCGAATCTGAATATTTGCAGACAGAACTTGGAGATTGTATTATTCTTGATATAAAAGAAATCAATGAGTCAATCTGGGTGAAAACATTCCTTTGGCAAGATGGAACACTTTTCAAAGATTACCATATAGCCCTTCAACATTCGGGCGCCTTAATTCAACCACTACATCTAAATTGGACTGTCTGGATACAGAGTTATTATTCAAGTAATCAAGAGTTTATTCTTCTTTGGGACAATGAGACTGATTATGGTGCTAAAGTCCGATTTGGAAATGCAACACATGGTGATATTCACGAACTTCACTTTTCAAAGCTTACTGGATTATTAAAATATGTTAATGCAGGAAGTATCAACTCAATTCCAGATGAGCATGGTTTTTACAATCATTCAATGATTTTACTTCCCAGAGTTCCAAAAATAGAAGAAGGATCTGGTTTTCTAGCTGTTTCTACTTTTTTTTCAATAGTTCTTATTATTCTTGTTAAATTATCTAAGAAAGAAAGGAAAAGAAGGCAATTTTAATTCTCCTTTTACTTTCTTTAAATCGAATCTAAGGGTACAGAATCTTGTTCAATCATGGGAGACCATTCGACAATTTGGGAAAGATGACAGAGGGGACATTCTTCAGGGTTTTCATCTTCGTGGTGGGAGAACCGAGTCTTACATTTGAAGCAGTAAAAGTAATCGCAACGAGACCAGCCAGTGTGAGAGATAGTAACACGAGTCTTGGTTAGATTTTTTCTTTTGAGAAAGAGAGGATGATTCTGCATTTCAGAATGGATGGTTGATTTTGGAAGTCGTTGAGAAGTTTTATTGTTGGTTTGTGGAACTAAACGATCCAATTCCTCTAAGCGATTAGAAATCAAGTCACGAATGGATGGATCAAAACCATCGAGGATATGGGAAGGGATGTTGTCAATTACTTCACGGGATAGTTGGTTCCAGTTAACATTTTGCCATTCTTGAGGGGTTGCAGGGGAAGAATGTGAAGTTTTTACAGGAGCTGGTTGAATCGTTGTAGTCTGTATGCTTGAGGATGGAGGTGGAATTGAATTAGTACGGTTATTAATTGGAGTGATGACCTTCTGGAACTGTTCTTC
>JAEOTI010000194.1 GCA_016839955.1 Candidatus Hodarchaeota archaeon
AGGGACTAAAGGATTCACATCCAAGCTATCAATCTGCTAAAGAAATCCTAGAATCTATTTAGAATGATTTTAAGTTTCTAGATGCTATTTTAAGTTGTTAAAATGTTCCCCGGGATTTTTTTCATCAAGTTGCTCCCATGCAGGATCTTCTTTTTTTGCATAGACTCTTAAAAGGTGATGAAATGCGTCATGAGGGTATAAATGGGGGTTATTGTCTCGATTCTGTAACTGTAGTTGAACTAGATCAAGGAGTTTCTTGTCAGTTTCTCTTATTCTAATGACAACGGTGTTTTCATCTTTTGTTTTAGGCAAGGTGATCCTCATCCTCTATATTAAGAAACCTTGAGATAACATATGTGCTTTTGATATCACTAGTTATATATGTAACTGAAGTTACATCTAAAAAAGCTTTACATTATGTCCTATTACTAGTAATTTGACTAACAAAATTAAAATTAATCTAAGGGACTTTGATTTTTATCTGCCAAACGTCTCCGTCTTCAAAAGTGGAAATAATTTCCATTTTTAGTGCTTGTGCTACCATTGGCACCTCAAATTTTGATGGTTCATGATTACCAATGATTTCCACAATTGTTCCAGAAGGAGCGGTCTTTAAGGCCTTCCGTGTTTCGATTACTGGGATAGGGCATGTTTTTCCTCTCACATCAACTCTCAGTGATCCTCATCCTCCTGATTACTCATCGTTTCTTCAACAGAAATTCCGTTTCGATAATTTTTGATTGCATAATGGAGAGCATCTGCAGCAAGATTCGAGCAATGCATCTTAATGGGTGGAAGACCCTCAAGTGCTTCCGCAACGTTCGCATTCGTGATTTCAAATGCTTCATCAAGTGTCTTTTTCATTGCTAGCTCCGTTACCATACTAGATGTAGCTATTGCTGCGGCGCAGCCAAAAGTCCTTACCTTAATGTCATCTAATATTTCATTACCGTTTTCATCTTTTTTTACTTTAATATAAACCCACATCAAGTCCCCGCATGTTGGGTTCCCAACTTTACCAATCGCATCAGCATCTAGCATCTCTCCCATATTCTTTGGGTTTGTAAAATGTTCCATCACAGTTTTGGAGTACATGTTCTCGAATTCTCCTATATTTGTATAACTAAATTTGTCCCGTTTCTTTCCATTTTTTCATTAATTTTGAATCCATGGGGCTTATTTCTCGTAAACGAATTACTACTTCTTTCAATGCATCTATAAAGTTATTTACATCGTCTTTTGTATTTCCAATTCCTAAAGTTAAACGAATAGATCCATGAGAGACTTCTTGTGGAATTCCTAATGCTGTTAACACATGACTCGCCTTAAGACGTTTAGTAGAGCACGCTGACCCCGTTGAGATGCTAAACCCTCTCATGTCAAGATGCAATAGGAGAGACTCACCCTCTACAAAATGGATTAAGAATGATGCCACATGGGGAAGTCTATTTTTTCTTGGACCGGTTAGTTGAACATCCTGAATTTCATTTAATAATCGGTCAATCAAATAATCTCGTAGTTCGCGAATTTTATCTATTTCTGACCAATCAAATAATTCAATAGCTCTTCCAAAACCCACAATCCCAGGAATATTCTCAGTTCCCCCTCGTAAATTGCTCTCATATAAACCGCCATGTAATATCTTCGAAATTCTAGCACCTTTTCTTATGTACAGCGCACCAATACCCTTTGGGCCATAAATAAGGTGTGATGATATAGTGAGTAAATCTATATTCATTTCTTCAACGTTAAGGGGAATTTTACCAAAAGTTTGGACCGCATCACTATGAAAGAGTATATTTTTTTCTTTACAAATCAAACCGATTGTTTTAATATCTTGAATAGTTCCTATCTCACCATTTCCATGACTTATCGAAACGAGTATTGTATCTGGTAAAATAGCTTCACGAACTTTATCAGGAGAAACAATTCCTTCAGCATTGGTAACTAAGTAAGTAATTTTGAAGCCTTCTTTCTCTAGCCACTCACATGTGTCTAGAATAGAAGAATGTTCTATTTTACTAGTAATGATGTGATTACCTTTATTGGTTTTTCTGGCTTTATGAGCTACTCCTTTAAGAGCAAGATTGTTTGCTTCTGTCCCACCTGACGTGAAAATAATATCTTTCGGGTTAGCTCTTATTTCCTTTGCGATTTTAGATCGGGCATTAGAGATCGCTTGCCCTGCTTCAATCCCAAACGAGTGACCATAATCTGAAGAAGCAAGACCGAATTTGGAGTTGAAAAAGGGGAGCATTTCTTGAATGACTTCTTCACGGACAGGAGTAGTATCCCCATAACAGAAGTATGCTTGTTTCTCAGCTATCAGTATTTCCTCCTTTGCTACTCTTACAGACAGAACAAGATTCTGAAGCACTACCATACTGTTTATGAAGCTCGCAAAGTAGTCCAGTCTCTTTGACGTGTCGGCAAAGGCGTTGGACTTCTCTAATTACTGATGTTTCTTCTGAAAGGACTCGATTTGCAGCCTCATCAATCTCCTGAAGGATAGATTCACTAAATGTAACCTTTGTTCCTCGAATTCCACTGAAATATTGAGAAACACATGCCTCAGTGACATTTAGCAGCTCTGCAATACGTTTTTGTGGTTGCTTTCGTTCTTTAAATTTCTGAGCTAAAGTTCTATGAATGGCAGGAATTACAAACCAAACTTCAATTTCTTGTGGATAGTGTAATTTCTGTCTTGGATTCTTCCTTTTATCCTGAGAACTCATCAGCAACACACCAAAAACTGTTATTATTAGATAGTTCTACAATTAACTAACAATACTGATCTTTTTGTTAACATATAACTATTGTTAACATAAAAGTTTGTTCAATATGACAAATAGTCTTTTTAAATAAAAAACTAAAAAAAAAATTAGTTCTGAGATCATTTATCCGATTTTAAGAGCAATCCTTTTGAGCTCAAGCCTGAGTTGTCAAGAATAATCAACTAATAAAGTATGATTAGTGTGTAGTAACTAACTTAATAGGAGAAAGTCTATGATGGATGTTAATCATCAAGAACAAGATCACTTGGTTACCGGACTTTCTCTAATTGTTTTTACAGATGAGTTTGGTCCAACATTAATTAATTCTACAGACCCTAATTTAATGGTTCAAGATAAAGTGGGATTTCGTTTTAATCTCGCCCATCGTTTGGTTCTTGTTTGTGGGATTGGTGATACAGTAGTAGAATTAGAAAAATTACATGGACCAGTTGAAATTCCAGAAATGAAACCTACACAAAATGTTTGGGTGCTTCCATTTTTAGCTCATGATAGTGAAACTATTGATGCTCGAATTAAGCAAAAAGGTCGGTTAACACTGTTTGCCGTCCATTCTCTTGCTTCTGACAAAAAAGAACTAAAAAAGTTAGAAAAAGTAATGCAGCTTAGTCTCCGGAAATCAATAAACTTGTTACGTGATACAAAAACTAACAACCTTACTATGGACAAATTAAGATCAAATGATATGGTTTCAAAGATCCTTTCAAACTTTCATCAAGAGTTAGATGCCATTTTAGCACTCAGACAAGAAAGAGAAAGGATTGGTAAGAATTTATTTAATCTTGGTACCTTAAAAAACCTGCCTACTGATATGCAAAACCTAGCAAAGGTTATTATCCATCATCCAGATGGAATCACAATTTCAGATATTAAAAAAATTGGAAAATTTGAAGATGAGCTATTAATTCCTTTAGTTGAAAAAATGGAAAGAATGGGCTATTTAGATATAAAATTTCTTGAAAATAATAAATCAATTAGCGTAAAGATGGATGAAAAAGATTAACTAATCAAAGAATTGTTATCCATTTTTAGATTTGTCCGAAAACCATTTCTGGTTGCCTGGATTGCATTTCCATTGTGAGTAACAAGTCCTGTTCTTATCAAGAATTGTAATTGTCTTCGAAATTGTGTGAAATTTAAAGGGAATACTTTTGGACCTATTGCTATAAGTAAATTTTGTGTTTTTTCAAATATTCTAGCTGTTGTTGCGGGGCCTTCTGTTGAAATCACGTATAATAATAAATCTTTATGTTTAATAATTGTAGGGTGTTGATTATGGACATACATTGGTATTCAAATATCTATTATTAATTCAACCTTATTTTATCAACGCACAGAGGGAGGTTGATGAAAAATGAAACCCTATAGTAATTTCAGAAAATGATTGATTAATCTCAGATCAAGAAAATGAGATAGAAATTAGTCTTAATATTTCAAGTAAATTAATTTTATAACATTATTCGTGTTTTCTAAATCAAAACTAATTTTTATTGATGTAAACTAACTAAAAAGTGTAATATAAAGTATAAAGTGTGGTCTTAGATGTATATGCAAGAAATACTGTAATTTGTCGCATTTTTAAATAGACTTAATGAATTACCATTTCATGAAATTGTTTTTGTTGTCTTGTTAAGAAAAATCTTAAGATACCTCTTGTATTAAAAAAGCTGAAGAAGATTTCTCTTTCAAGAAAACCTGATTGCGTAATAGAAGTCTTCATTAAATATTTCATAATATCTTTGGCCTTTTGAGAGAGATATTATCAAGCTAAATACGAAACCTAATAAGCTTCAGTCACCTCGCTTGACCTAGTATATCCAAGGTATAGATAATCGTTCCGTAGCATTATTATAATACAACTAGCATGTGACATACCTTTTGAGTTCTGGAGGCTACCTTATTGGCTAAGAAGAAAGAGTTCAAAGTAAAAATTAACGTTCGCTTAAAGAAGATGGTAGAAGAAGAGTATAATTTAGTTGCTGGCCTCTGGAAAAAGATGATGCTTGATTTTGAAGAGAGATTAAGGGTTATTCTGAGGAATAATCAACTAGACTACAAAACATTCAAAGAACTAGATAAAGGCTTTGATTTTCCCAGCATTGCAGCTTTTAATGTAGCGATACCTGCACTTTCAGAAACCTTCCAACCTGAAAAAAAACCAACTCCAATTCAACCTACTCCCCAACCAATAATACCAGATACACCAGTTCTAGAATCTCCCCAAGTCCAACCTTCTCTATTAAGCAGTCCTACTTCAGTTGAAGTTAAGGAACCTCCAACACCCAGTCCAACTATAACCGATCATGTTGTATCTCCTACTCCTCAAACCATAGAAATCGAACCACCAAAGAGTGAACCTTCCTCATTAAGTTCTCTAACTGGTTTAACAAAGAGTTCTATCACTGAACCACCAGTGCAAACACCAACACCATCGATAGCAAAAATTAGCCCTGGGGTTCCAAAAGTACCAACTGCTGAAGAAACTCCAATCAGTAAACCTGTTGAAGAAGATCGAGCAACAGGAATAGCGATATTAAGACAACAAATGCTCTCAGAACTTAAAAAAATTAGAGGTATTATCGAAACAAAAGAAGAAAAGCGATAAAACCTATTGAATTCCAAGCGAGACGTAGATCATTATGAATACTCCTGAAATTTTGATTCTGTTCTAGGAAATTTACCAAGAAAATTCTCAGAATGCCGATCTAATAATATCCATTACTAATTATAATTCCAGTTATGAGTGGGTTTAGATGAGTAAAATTCGTGTTGCAATTGCAGGAATAGGAAATGCGGCCTCAGCTTTTTACCAAAGTATTCTTTATTATTCTAAGAAGGATCCGAGAAATATAATTGGTGGCACTCACACATTTATTGGCCCTTACAGGATTCGTGATATCGAGATAGTTGCTGCATTTGATGTCGGTCAAGCAAAGGTTGGAAAACCGTTATCTGATGCTATTTTTGAAAAACCAAATGTTTTGCCAAAGATGGTAGATATGCCATCTGGTGATGGTCCCATCGTTATGAAAGGCCCTGTACTTGATGGAATTGGTGATGCTGTAAATGAAATTCTCATAGAAAGCACTGCTTCAGAAGAATCCGTAAGTAATGTTTTGAATGAGACTGAAGCTGAAATTTTTATTGCCTTATTGCCATCAGGAGCATTAAACGCAACTAAAAAATATGCTGAAGAAGCTATTGAAGCTAAAGTTGGCTTCATTAATTGCACACCAACAAGGATCGCTTCAACTCGAGAGTGGGGACAAAAATTTAAAAAAGCGGGTATTCCTCTTGCAGGAGACGATTTACAGAGTAAAGTTGGTGGTACAAGAATCCATAAGGGTATCTTGGAACTCCTTAACATTTATGGTGCAACAGTTGAAGCAACCTATCAATTGGATATCTCCGGAGGATTAGAAGGGCTTAACACACTAGAAGTGGATCGTCGGCATGCAAAAAGAGCGGTGAAATCCGAAGCGATTCGATCAGCTGTACCTTACCTTTCTGAAGACAAAGTGGCTACTGGGACAACAGATTATCTTGATTTTCTTGAAAATAAAAGAATCGGTTACTTTTGGATCGAAGGTAATTACTTCATGGATGCTCCCTTCCAAATTGATCTAACTTATCGAACGTTAGATGGCCCTAATGGTGCTGCCATGCTAGTAGACGTTGTTCGCGCTATGCAAATCGCCTTGAATCGAGTAGCAGATGGTCCACTTGTATCTGTTTCAGCCTATGGAATGAAAATTCCACCAATAAGTACAAACGAACATAACGCCCGTCTTTGGTTTAAAGAGTTCATTGAGGGTAAAAGAAGTATCTAATTCCATGTTAACTACAATTATTTAATAAAAATAACATATATTGGGTAATACTATATGAATAAAAACTAAAAAGTCACTTAGAAGACTAAAAACTCATTTTTTTTCCAGGTAATGATCCCAATATCAAAAATATAATTTCTTCTTTCCTTCGAACCTCCCCAAAATGTTTGCTCCTTGGAAAACAGGAGAGCTTGAAAAGGTCGTTTTGACCTTCTCTATCGCCCAAAACGGTATTTATGACCTTCTTGAAGCAAAGTCTCGCCGATCGATTCTCCTTCTTGGACTTCTAAGTTAAAACCAACTCCAATTCGCGCACCATTTCTAAGTTGGAACCCAGTTTTACAAATACCTCTGGCTTGTCGGCCTGCCATCCTTTTTGTTACGAGACCTGCGTCAGGAGCAAAACTAAGTGTAGCTATTTGGGATTGCTCGTCGAGATCTAAATAAGCTTCACCTTCAGCTTTATCTTCAACAAATCCAGTTTCAACAAACGTTATACGAACCAAAATATCACCCACTTCTTTTTTGAGAGTATTTGATTTGAGGCATTAATAATCTATTTTAAACTCTATTTTTTACTAGTCTAATCAGAGATTTGTAAATATTCTCACTTAAGTATCTGTTATCTAGTATAACGATAAATCTTGAGAGGATTTTCTCACGAATTTTTTATGCTTTACGAAGTCATAATAATTATTTTTTAGAATTTTCTTGTTTATAAAACGACACTTCGCCGGAAAAGTTTTCCATATCATTTAATCTAATCTAAATCATGAGGATTCAGCTTTGACTCTGTTAAAACATCTTCAAGAGTTTTCAAGGAAAATCTTAACATCTAACGATTCTGATATAAATATAGAAAAACACGATTTAGACGATTTTAAGGGCAAATGTTTGGTAATTTTGCCTGCAGGTGGAGAAGGAACAAGAGCTCGAGCTCTAACATCCAATCAAGAAATCAATAAGGCTGTTTTTAGCATTGAAGGCGGTCAAAGCCTTATTGAAAGAACGATTTGTATGTACAGGGATGCGGGAGTTAAAAATTTTCTTTGTTTGACTTATTATCGTTCAAAAAGTGTCCGACAGCAACTTGGAGATGGTTCCTCTCTTGATGTTACAGTTAATTACAGTGAGGATCCTGGATATGCTGCTGGAAGGGGTGGTGCTATTTTAAACGCATTAGATAATGGATTAATTAAAAAAGAACATACTGGGATAGTTCATAATCCTGATGACATAATTATCACCTCAGAACAAAGATTTCCTGACTCTTTACTTATAAATCACTTGAAAGGAATGGAAAACGATGCAAAAGCTACTGTAGTGGTTGTGTCACATACTCCCTATGCCTATACCGGAATGTCAATTGAAAATAGTTTTGTAAGTGAGATTAATATGTATCCTATGATTCCTGTTCCTGCTCATGTTGGTGTAACTGTGCTATCATCAAACTCATGGAAATTTTTCGAAGATTCTATTGAGAGAGGGAAAAAAATAGATTTTGAAACAAATATTTTACCAAAATTAGCCCAAGAAGGAAAACTATATGCTTATGTAATACCTTATGACTCCTGGTACCCTGTTAATGACTTGAAAGGTGCTAGAAGGTTAAAAGCTAGATTAAGCCAATAAAAAATCATCCAGTATAAGCAATATCCTGAAATGCAATTCGACACGAGTCAGTTAAATATTCAAATTCCTTTTTATCTAGGAACCCTTCTTTATTCAACAAACGTAATCCATCTAAAATTAAACCTCTCGCATCTTCGCTATTAAGAAGATTCTTATTTTCTAGTTTTCTGAGTATTCCAGGGTCATTTGATATATTATCCCAAACAGAATGAATTTCTGAACGCAATTCTTCCCAGAATAAGAATTTATCATCCTCAGATTTTTTCATCTCATAACCAGGAGTTATTAAATAATCTCTTTTGTCACCATTACTCGAAAATGTTACTAAATAAAATGGAATCCAGAAGTGAATAGTACCATCCTTAATAATTGCTTCAGAATCATTTTGTTCTTGGATATGAGGAATTGATAAAACTTGTTTTGGCGGGATAAAACTGGATTTGATGTTTTTATCCAAATTTGTAAGAGTTTTGACTACATCCTCATTCCACATTTCTAGATTTCGTAAAAGGAGCCGTCCATCTTCTAAATGTGATTGAATTGAGTTAATATGACCTTTAGTCATTTGATCAAGTTTTTGCAAACGACTTTCCTGCGCTTCAATTTGGGGATCAATTTCATAATCTAAAGCAGCTAGTTTTTCATTTCGTAGTTCAATATCTTCTTCTTGTTGGAATCGTTGTTTTTTCACTTTCTGCTTTCGAAATATTTCTTCTACCTTTGAATCAACTTCAACAACTAATTTTTCTCTCTCCTTCCTGTATTTTCCTTCTAATTCAAGCAATTCTTGACGGGAGTCTTGTTCATAACGCTTGAATCGGTTTAATAATAAGTTTTTTAATTCTACAACTAAAAGGCGAGATTTCTCATTTGATTGAAAAACTGAGTTAATAGACTCAATAATATGTTTTTTTAGGTCCGTCTCATTTTTTAAAGGTAATTTAATACTATTCCATAAAGGAATAGACGTTATAGAATCTATAAACAACTTGAATTCTTCTCTGAGTTTTAAACTGCCTACTTCTAATTTTCTCATTTGTTGAGGTAAATTTGTTTGAAAAATTGTTGTTTTTAGTAAGGAAATGATATTGGACTCACTCTCAATTTTGTTCAGAAGTTTTTCTACTTGCGATGAATTGGCAGTATAAATATCTGATTCAACATTAAAATAATTTGAGGTGATAATAAAATCAGATTCATTAATGGGGATAATATTGTAGGGTATTGCGAATCTAATAAGTTGTTTAGGAATTTCCTCGACTTTTCTAAACATACTTTTCTTGACCAATTTTCGATTTTTTTGAGCTAATGAAAATGCGAGGGACAATTCGAAAGCTAAGCTTTGATCAATTCGTTTTTCAGTATTGCATAAGGGTATTCCTTTAACAAACAATAATTTTGCGATATCTTTCTCCCAACGCTCCACCATTCTATCGAGTTCTTGATCAAATGATTTCAGTGCTTCTTTTTTAAATTCAAAACCAAGTTTACTGAGTTCACCAAATCTTAATTGAAAACGTGTCTCAATATCAGAGAGTAATTCTCTAATAGCTTCATTATTGCTAGTAGCAACTAAACAAAATACTATATCAGAATCTGTTCCTTCTAATATGACGTACTTGTTTTCAATTTTTAATGTATTGATTTGACCCCCTATCATTTCGTCAGCAAAGGTCATAATTCCACTAAGAAGACCTGAAAATAATGTTTCTTGAATATCACCCTTTTCTTTAGCTGCTAAGAAAGTTTTTGAAAATATCCCTACTCCTGTCTTTCGGAAAATAACAAAATGAAGAGGCTGAGGTTTTTTGGATACAATTGGCTGATTTTGATCTGTCACCATTAACAACCTCAGTAAGTCCATTATTTAAAACAAAATGTCCTTTAGGTAAATTTCTGATTCAGAAATTTTCTTTTTTAATCCAGCAAAAGCGAAGTGGAATTTATTTGATTTTAAAATTAATATCAACTGAAGACATTTATAATCTTTGAAATTTAAATTACTATTCTATGATAATTTATTGACAGTTAGTGACAGTATATGTTAATAAATATTGAAGATGTCCTTCTTAACTTTATAAATTCCTTAAAACCTCTGCAATTCTTGTTTGTCCTGCACGACGTGATGGTAAAACAGAACCAGCTAATAAAAATACGAAAACTAGAAGAATAGTAATAATTAGAGTGTTTATAGGGATATATATTGAGTAGGGCAGTAATTTGAATATTAGAAGATTACCAATCGAGAGCTCAAGAAAAGCTAATGAAAATATTAACGAAATAATACCTCCTAGAATCATAGAAACTACTGCCATTGACATAAATTCCCCAATTACCGATTGAAAAACTTGCTTTTTTGTCGCACCTACTGCTCGTAATAAGGCATATTCCTGTTTTCTTTCGCTTATAATAAAATCAAGAAAAACACCTAGAGCAAAGGCAATTATAGCTAAAGATCCAAGAAAATCGATAGTTAAAATTCCTGGTACTCCACCTAAGGCTAAGAATCCCTCATTTTCAACATCAAAAAAATCTGAATAGTAAACTGCCTTGACATAGGGTAAATCTCGTAGTTCTGAAAGGATCGTCTTGTGATTTGAATTATCTTCTGCTTTTAGGAGAAATGCACTAGCTGTGTCTAATCCAAATTCCTCGTAGAGGAAGTAATTGTTTACAATCGCCCCACCATAGCTTGTCATAGGAGCATCAAGGGGTAATTCAGTGAATTGTGAAAGAATTCCTATTGCGGGAGCTGAATATCCGATAGCAATAATATAGAGTTCTACATCAACACCTGAGCTAATGTCTTCATATGTAATTGTGTCTCCAACTCTTAACCTTAGATCAGATGCTAATTCCTGATTAATTATTATTCCATTATTCTTATTCTCTAAATCTCCTAAAATCTCTGAAATAGTACGTTGTTTCCCACTTGCCTTGTAAAAAGGACCTTGAGACGAATATCCTACTGTATTATCGCTTTCTTTAAAAGCAGAGCTATCCCAATTGCCAATGCGAGAAAATACAGTCGCATTGACGCCAACAATACCCATAAGCCCATCTGTCAATTCAAGATACCTTATTGCTAAAGGCATAGCTTCTGAGATACCATCAATGGTAGAAAAATTAGTGCCTGTTGTTATAGGTATACTCTGTGTAAAGATTTTATAGTCAGAACCAATACCATAGTCCAATTGATTCTGAGTATTTAGAATCATAGTCTCATTATATATTGAGGCAAAAATACCAATACTAAATGTCACTGTCGCAATAAATGCCAGAATTCCTATTAAATATTGTCTTCGTTTTAGATTTGCTACAATCATAAAAGATGATGCGGAAAACAAGTAATGCAAAAGCTTCTCAGCTTTTGATACAGTTGTAGAGATGACTCGAGACGTTATAGCGGCAAAACCAAGCCAAAGAATAACTGCCAGAGTCAAGTGTAATGCTAAAAATTCTTGATCAGAAAATGTTTTCCCTAGAATATCACTATCTATTAGCCAAAAAAGCGCAGGAAATCCTACTAGTAGGACTAAGAGATCAAGATTATGTTCACTTATGTATTCAATTAATGGATTAACTCGTTCTCTTTTTTGGGAAGTTGGGAAAGACACCAACTTTCGAATTTGAAAAAAAGATTGAATTAGGATTGCTAAAAGGAGCAGAAACCCAAAAATCAGAACTGTAGTTAACCACGCTCCATTATTTTTCCCTAATAATATTTCCCAAAAATCTGGATTCTCTGTTAATTTCGGCTGTAAAAATTGGGTAGTTGCTGGAATAGAAAGTGAAAGAAAAACTCCAATAGACAGTCCAATTCGGATAGCAACTAAACCAATCAATGTAATTTCAAGAATAACGGCACTAACAATTTGTAGTGAGTCTGCTCCTCGAGTTCGTAAAATTTGAATTTCAAATTCACGGTATTTATTCAGAACCCCAACAGTAGTAATAGCTAAGATCACTGAAAGCGCTACAATAGGAATAAGTAAGAATACAATAACCCATCTAGTATCTTGATATAATTCAATTGCTTCAAAAACTTCATTCATTTCCATAAAAACGCTAGCATGAATAAAAGCTGCATTCTCGATTCTTCTTACAAGGGCATCTATTTCATTTTCAAATTGATCCCAGGCTACAACCGATAATGTTGTTTTATCTAAACGAGTAAATAGCCTTGCATATACTAATGCAAAAGTATTTCGATTTTCTAACCCTTCATAAGTGCCCCACTCAAGATCCCTAAGAAAATCTTCATCAGTAGAATCTATAAACGATTTTGGAACATAGAGTCCTGCACCAAGGGTTTCAGGATTGTACGCGGAAAAAGAGACTCTTCTTGCAGAAGCCCTTTCAACAATCGCACTTACACGAGCATTTTGTAAGTCAAGGCGCTTATAGAATCCTAAGAGTGTTCCATTTGGAGGAGCTTCAGGATCTAAGTCATTTCTGGTTAAAGAAAAATTTAATATGTCTCCTGCATGAACTTCAAGGCCTATGGACCTATTTAAGTCCTCTTGAAGATGACGATTGATAATTATATTGTTTTGAGAAAAATCTAAGGTTCCTTCAATCACTTGTAGTTGTCCCTTAATGTTATTAAGAAAGTCCTCAGATATTAACTGAGCGTGCTGATTATATATGCCTGATTCGGAACTTGTGACGTAAATTTGATCTGAACTATTATATTTACCACTAGCTGGCGGATTTGTAATATAATCCATTTGATAATCATCAGTTTTATTTCCTACATTGAAGAGACCAAGAGTATTGAACGTTAATTCAGTATCCTCTACAAAAGGTTCATATTGGTCAATATATCCCTGTAATGCCGTGAGAATTTGGTGGTCTCCTGATGCACCCGTACCAAAACCAGTTCTTTGGATATAAAAATGATAATCTCTCTCATCTAGTGCTCTTTCAATAGCTACTTTTGGAGCATCTTCAACCCAAATAGATAGGGAGGTAACTAATGAGACAGCAATAATAATGACAATAAATAAGTTAAGAGAGCGTTTTTTATGTTTCCAAAGGCTTGAGAGTGAATAAGTAATTGCAGGAAAAAAGTACCAAATTAAATCAGAAATAGAATATGTGGATGGTTTTGATAGAATAACAATTTCATGAGTCCAGATTATACTAATAATAGTAAAAACTGAGATAAACGTAAGAGAAATTAAATGATCAGATTCTAGATTTGAAAAATCCCTGTTAGGGATAGCTGTTGGGAGAGTTTGCCATAAAAATGTAATTGAACTACCAACAGTTATCAGGATGAAAGAGACAAAACATGCAACCCTTGCTCCATTTTTTGATTTAGCAGCTCCACCCCAAATAGCACCTAATCCTGAAAAAAGTCCAACAAACAACGTGAAGAATTCAAGTCTCCAGCCATCGGCGAAATATACAGTTAAAATCCAAAGGATTAAACCCAAAGTTCCAGCTATTGTTGAAAAAATGAAATAACGAATATAGCTCCCTACAGTCAGTGATGGCTTGTGAATTTGAGACTGATGGTTCTGGTTCCTTTTCCGCCATTCAAGTAGAACAAATACACTCATAATTGCAATACATGCTAATATTATAGATTTTTGGTTAACTAAGGAGCTTTCTGAAATTTTGAAGGATTCAAACAAGCCAAAGGACAATTTTGTTAGAAGATAGCTTGTCACACTCGTCACCTTAGCTCCTTATTAGATGAAATTTCATTTTCGGATTCAATTAGGTATATCTCCCTCATACATGAATTTTTTGATGTTGACATTGGGGTTTAGGATTTTAAGGGAGCCAAATAAGTGAATTTAAAGATGATGAACCTTTAAAATGTTATAAGTATTATTTCAGCGGCATTTCAGAAATCTAAACAATATTGAACGCTTTATTTAAAAAGGGAAATTGGGTTTTTTTAGTTAGAAAACTGATTTGGATGAGTTATTTAAGAAAGAAAATCCTAGGTTATATGTTGGTGGTTATTATCTATAATCAGAAGCGGGTGAGAGTTGGTATACCGTTAATCTTAATTTTTTTTTCAATGGGTTCGTGTATATCCCTCAATCAAGATTTAAAGGTAATTTCTGAAAAAAACCCTGCTTCTCTAAGATCTAGTTCAATGAACGAAAAAAATTCATTAGAACTATCCTTTAATCGGAGTGCTTTATATATAAACGATCTGTTTAGTAATGTTTCTCTCCTTCTTCCAAATGGTACGATGTATTTTTCAGATATAACAAATGAGACAGTAGCTGCAATTTGGAAGATTGTTCAACCAAATTATCAAGCCCAAATTACCATTGAAGTCACTGACTTAAACGTATCTGGAAACCTTTTGTTAAATTGTGAATATTATATCGCCAAAGAGAAAAGTTCGACCATTTTTAACGTCACTGATCCAATTAAAGTCAAGAATAATCAATCTAGATCAATTCGAAGTAATTTTACAAATACCGATCAAGCAGCTGATTGGTATTTTGTTCTTCATCCTGGTGCAAATTATGGAAATTATTCAATTGTAGCTGTTGAAAAAGACCAAGGATTTAGTTTTCCAACTGCCAAAAGTCTTACTTCAAATACAGCTGGATCTTTCCCATTTGTTGGGACATGGGAGTATTGGTATCTAACGTTAGAAAGTAATCAGAGAATCAGTATTACAATAACTGCTCAAAATAAAGAAGTTATAGACGGTTTAAGAGTAGATTGGCATGATTCTCCTGAATCAACAGAGCATGATGATAAAGCTACAGACTTAAATGAACCTTCATGGACTACACAATTCAAATCATCTAAGCCGTTGACTCATAGATACTATCTTCTACTAAAACATGCTTTCTATTCTGATACTGCAATTACGGGATCATACAACCTTTCTATTGAACTAGAAGAAAGTGGTTATAACTTTGACAAAGCGTACACTTTAGTTGCAGTAAATGGTTCTTGGAATGAGTATTTTGATTATGATTATCCAGGTGCAAATCCATACTTTAAATTCAGCGTAGATTCGAGAGTACGAGTCGAGATTACAGTATCAGGAGAAAATGATACTAATCTTCTTGAATACGCTCAAGTTGAAGTTTATAGACCAGATAAATCACAAATAGCTTCTTTTAAAGAAGAGGATGGTAATGACAACCAAATTCAGGGAACATTTTTAATCGATGAAGATGCTGCTGGAGACTATTACTTCAAATTAGAGCTATTTCCACTCAATTCTGGTTTAGTCAATATTTCACTCAATATTTCAGAATCACCAAAATCATTCGAATGGAAATTCGAAGCTCAAATAATTACGCTTTTTTTCTTTGGATTAGCCATTCTCCTTCTAGGATTTCAACGTAAACGATGGAGCTTTATTCAAAATCAATGGACTGTTAGTGCTCCTATTGATATTGTTTACAAGGCATTATTTGATAGTCAAAGATTTGAAATATATGGGATGATCCCTGATAAATTATTAAAAATTAAGAGGACAATCTTAGGAATGAAATATTCTTCAGAACTAACCTTAGAGCAAATAACTCCGAAGGACACAATCCTAATCTCTTCAAGAAAAGCACAATGGTGGGAGAGTATTGTTCCAATTTTAGCTGTCGTTTCATCCTATTTTTTAATAAACTACTTAATTTTACTATCTTCTCCTGAAAAACGGTTATTACCAATTTCACTTGACTCTACAGAGAACATACTTATTTTAGGGTCATTATTATTTACAATATTGACAGGTTTGTTATTAATATCTCTTCTTCTTAGAGAACAACATAAAAATTTTGAAAAAGAAGTTGAGGGCACCATCCATGACCTTGTAAGAAGCCATAAAGATATCTCAATACCAGAGGCGGAAAGAGAGGCCTTTTTTGAAAAACAAATAGAACGAAATATTTCTTATGTACGGGTACTTTGGAACCAAGCTAAGACTGCATTTAAAGAGGATAACTACGATTTATTCGTTATCAAAGCTGATGCAGGTGTAAAAAAATTACTTGAAACTAGATATATGCAAGTTTATGGATATTTGGAATTTGACTCATCTATGGATTTCAAGACACTTTGTGAAAAAATAAGACTTGCAGGGTTTGATATTCCGAAGGTGAAGAAAATCGAACATCACCGCAAATTGCGCAATTATATTGTACATTCCTCTCGAATCTTAGATCAAGACGAATCTGCTGAAGTTTTTTCTTATTACAACAAGTTTTTGGGAAGATTAGGGTTGCGAGCGTGATTCAAAATCTGTCCTGTCGCAGTTGCTGTTTACATTCAGAAACGAGGTAGACAAAACAATATAGTTGAGTTCAAGGACCTAATTGAATCTGCGGGATATTCGGTACACCCTCAGATTTTTATCCAAAATGAAATATTGACAACCAATAATCCTCTTGCACCAAGTAATATCCAAGAACTAGAAGTTTTACTTGAAGACAAACAATTAAATATAACGACAATAGTATTTAGTGAAGAACTCTCTCCTAAACAAGCCTTGGCACTTGAGGAAGAACTTAACCTAGAAGCAGGAAACGTTATTGATAAATTTGAATTGATTTTAGAAATTTTTGAAGCACATTCTACAACACAGGAATCAAAACTTCGATGTAACTTAGCCCGAATACGAAGAGAATTACCCCTGCAAAGAATTAGACTTCTCCACAAGATGGGAAGCGAAAGAAAGGCCTCAGCTGGAATTGGTGGTCGAGGAATTGGGGTATCTCGACTTGATTTATTTACCACATCTAATAGAAAACAAGAATCGAAAATTGAAAGAAAACTTGAAATAATTCGGTCTCGACGAGAACTGCAACGAAAGAATCGAACACGTGGAAATTTTTTATCTATCTCAATTCTTGGCTATACCTGTGCGGGAAAAAGTACGTTGGTCAACGCAATGTCAGATTCCTCTAAACATATACCAACTGATTCAAATATGTTCACCACAATTTCTCCACATACTCGTCGGGGAACACTTCGTAATGTAGGGTTAAACTGCCTAATAACTGATACTGTTGGTTTTATTGAAGAACTACCGGAACTCCTTCGAGAATCATTTTTAAGCACTTTTGAGGAAGGACTTGCAAGTGATCTTCTTCTTATTTGTGTAGATGGATCTGAATCAAAAGAATGGATAATAAGAAAATTAAACTCAGTTTTAGCCTCAATAGATGAAATTGGAAGTGAAAACGAGATTTGTAGGCTGATTGTGCTAACCAAAAAGGATCAAGGTCTCATGATTTCGCCTCAAGAAATCAAATCTTTAACAAATATACCAGTTGTTTCTGTTTCGGCGATTAAAAAAAATATAAATGAGTTAAACATAGTTATTGCTAATCTGGTTAAACCTACTCATTGGGAATTAGAGGTTGAAACAAATTCAATGACACCCGCACTAAGATCATTCCTTTTCAGAGAGTATAACGTAATTAGTGAGTCTTTTGGGACTCAATATTCTGTAATCTTCTCTTCTTGGCGAAATATTATTTCATTGAGAAAAAAAATAAGCGAGCTAGGGCTTATACCTAAAATCAAACCGCTTCAGGAAACCCAACGTGAAATTAGTAAAGTTTCTAGTTAATTGTTTAATGACTTCTAATTAGATAGAGATCCTAGTAGTTCCATCAACATTTGGATGGTTTATATTTGCTGATATTTCTCTTCCCTTGAGCATATTGATTGTCAGATCTGCACGAAGGGCTAATTCAAAAATGAAATTCTGAGATGGAGCAAAATTGGCCAGCTGTTTAGTTTTTGTACCATCAGTTATGGAAAAACCGTCAGGAATGTCAAGATTCACCTGAAGGTTCTCAACATTTCCGGGACCTTTATTTCTAAGTTCAACAACCAGATTATATTCAAAATCTTTAGTTATTTCATCAAGTCTTAACTCACAGTGGACTACTGCTGATGGTTCATTAACAAATAGTTCAATTGAATCTGTTTGTAATTCAAATTGGAACCCATTCTCCACTTCATATGAAATTATACATGGACCTATTGTCCAATTCCCAGGAAGATGTGCCTCGATTTGAAATAAATAATTTTGAGGGTGATTGATTGAAACAGAATTTGTTCCTTGATCTAACTGTGGTCTATGGATAACAGCGCCTTTAGAACCTGTCCGAAGTGAAATTTGTTTTATTATTGTTCGACTTGTACTTGATACGTCAATATGGATAGGAACAGATTCTTTAATATCAATTGTTTTCGCTTTTAAAGGTAATAGCTCAGCCTGAAGGGTAGTATATCCTTGCAAAACCTGTTTAACTTTCATTAGAACTTCTGAAAATTCCTCTGGAAGAAAATCCCAATCTAAAATGTAATCATGTAGTTGTACTGTGCGTTCTTGAATTAGCTTATCAAGTTCATTGATTTTTACTGATATAGTGGACTTTCTCTTTAAAATGGGGTGACTCGCTGTTTTTCTAGCTCGGTTTAAGTCTCCCCTAGCGATTTGCAAAAGGTATTGAATAGCTAGAATAAAACAAATTTCGTCCAATTTTGCATCTTCAGAGGATAGAATAGCTTTAGTTGCTTTTTCAGCTTCATAAAGGACATCTGAGGCTTCATTCAACCTCAAATTTAATATAACCGCTTGAACGTGAAAATGAGCTGCTTGATTATCGAATCCAAGTTGGGTAGCGCATGTTGCTGCGGAAATAACACTTCTTAATTCCATTTCTGGATTTTCACCTGAAAAACCCCTAGCAGCCCTTTTGAAATAAGCATAAGCAAATTTATACTCTTTATGTGAAAAAAAAACCTTAGCTTGAGTAAAAACTTCCTCAGGTGGAGGTCTCCTTAAAAGTTTGTTAAGAAACCGTCGAAAAGACACTCTAAATACCACTCATCTAATAAATAGGTTCTAGGAAAACCGCTCTTAATAGAAGCATGTTCTATTGTGATAAGGAACCAGGAAAAGATTGTAAAGAATCTATTCATTAGTTTTTGCTACCTGAGCAAGGAGAAATTGCTCACGTGATCGACAAGCTTCTATCACTTTTATTTTCAAATCTGTTGTGTCATGGACTTCTTGTGAGAGATGATTGAGTGTTTCAGCGAGTTCTTTATCTCCTAAGACATAAAGTATCCACATAGGAAGGTCGGAGATTGGTGTTGGGATTCCTAATATGTCAACAGTTCCTAAACTCTCTATATTGTCAACAATTCCATATACTGAATCTTTTGACATATGATGTTGGAGGATTAATGGATGGACTTGGGGGAGAAACGAAACTAAGTCAGGAAGATTCTCTATAATACCAGAAATTTTTCCATTACTTCCAACGAACCGAAAAGCTGGTTGACCTTTCTTAAAAGCTGCTTTTGCAACGCCTATTATCGATTCACCTTCCGACAACACCATTTTGTATTCCTCACTTTGATTTAAGTAATTTAATAGTCTATTTTTTAATCTGTAAATTTCAAACAATATATACCTTTGCTTTGGTGTGTATCTTAAAATGGTGTAAAAACGTTGTAGAGAAAAAAAAAACAATTTTTGTTTTATTTTTAAGTACATTACTTCAAATTAAATTTAATCATTTTGTTTTTTATAAAAATGGGCAGGAATGACTGTTCATCTAATAAGATAATAAAAATCTACTACTGTTTGAGGATTTTGGATCAATTTATAAGAACATAAAAAACAATCTGATAAAAAAACCTTAGGTATAAATACCATTAATTCTATGTCGTTTATAATTAATAATGGAGTTTTTTATGATGGTATGTAGTGCGTACGAAGGCGAGGGTTTTACTGGAGAAGGAAAATGCACGAAACTCAATACAGAGTTTAAATCGGGATTTCAACGACCTTGTGAACACGTTTCAAGTCCAGAATCATGTCCACTGGTAATCATGCGAGGATAGGAATCGAATTGGATAAGTTTAATTCTTATTCATCATCCAAAGGTCCTCCACCCGTAGGACCTTATTCAGCAGTTGTTGAAGCTAAAAACCCAAATCGTATTCTCTTTATAGCAGGACAACTTCCTATGACTTCTGATGGTAACATTGTTTCCGAAGACATAAAAGAACAAACCAAAACTGTTCTAGAAAACCTCAAAAATCAATTAGATGCAGCTAATTGTACATTTCAAAACGTTGTAAAGACTACAGTCTTCCTAAAAAACATGGATCACTTTCAAGACATGAATACGATTTATTCTGAATTTTTCGCAGATAATACAGTTAAACCTGCTCGTGCAGCGGTTGAAGTCTCTAGATTACCTAAAGATGCTCTTGTTGAAATTGAAGCCATTGCTATTGATTAGATAGTTCAATATCGAACTAAGTTTAAGCAAGAAGCTAAAACAAAAGAGGGAGCACTTTTCTCTTTTTTTCTTAGTTTAGATATCCAAAAAAACAGGATGCTATTCAGAATCCTAGTTTCATGAGAATAATTACAAAATAAAGAACTTGCCAGAACCAAAGCTAAGAATAAATTTTGATTAACAATGAGAATATCAGTTCATTTCAATGTGAACCTTGTTCAAACCTAAGTTAGAGAAACCATGGGGAAAATTTACTTTCAATTTTTCATCAGGATTGCTAGATATATAATATTGAGTCTCAAACAGGTGGAAGCGGGCAATATGGCAGAAATTACTGATAAAATCTTGGAATCAGTAAAAACTAGCACAAATTTTAGAATAGGAGAAAGTGTGTATTATTCCTTAGCTTATTTAGAAAAAGCTGGGTTGGTAGAACTCAGTAAACTACCTTTTTCCATTCGAGTGCTCCTTGAAAATATCATTCGAAATTATGATGGGCACATTGTCACAAAAAACGATGTCAAAACAATATTAGGATGGCCAAAAGGAACTGGAATAATACCCATCCTATATTTACCTTCACGCGTATTATTACAAGATTTTACTGGAGTTCCCTTGATTGTCGATCTAGCAGATATGCGAGATGCTATGAAAGAAGTTGGTAGTGATCCAACAATGATAAATCCTATTGTTCCTACAGATTTAGTAATTGATCATTCTGTCCAAGTGGATCATTATGGTAGTGTAGAAGCTTATACAGACAATCTCAAAATTGAATACCAAAGGAATAGTGAACGGTATGAAGTTATTAAGTGGGCTCAACAATCCTTTAAGAATTTTAGAGTTGTACCTCCAGGTGCTGGAATCTGTCACCAAGTGAATTTAGAATATTTAGCAAAAACAATTGATTATAGAAAAATCAAAGGCGAACTAACCTCATTTCCTGACACCATTGTAGGAACAGATAGTCATACTCCAATGGTAAATGGAGTTAGTGTAATGGGTTGGGGAGTTGGTGGCATTGAAGCAGAAGCTGTGATGCTTGGTCAACCATATTCTATGCTTCTTCCAGAAGTAATAGGTATTAAACTTACAGGAGAACTCCCTAAAGGGGCAACAGCTACAGATTTAGTCTTAAATTTAACCAAAATGCTTCGCACAAAAGGTGTTGTTGGGAAATTTGTGGAATATTTTGGTCCCGGACTCAAAAAGTTATCAATTCCTGATCGTGCAACAATATCGAATATGAGTCCTGAAACAGGATGTACCATGAGTTTTTTTCCAATAGACGAAGTTACTTTAACATATTTACGATTAACTGGACGAGCTCCTGAACATGTCGATTTTATAGAAGAATATGCAAAATTACAACAGTTATTCTATGATGAGACTATCCCAAATCCTCAATATAGCGAAGTCATTGATTTTGACATGAATAAGGTTGAACCTACGATATCTGGTCCTCTAAATCCAGAAGAGGGAATGCCCCTTTTTGATCTCAAAGACTGTGTTTCTGAACTTATAATCAATCACAGAAAAAACAAAGAAACTCTTCAGAATTTTATTGAGCTTGATGGAAGTAAGTGGCTTTTTAATGATGGAGATCTCGTTATTGCCGCGATTACAAGCTGTACTAATACATCTAATCCTGTTGTAATGATTGGAGCTGGATTATTAGCAAAAAATGCAGTCCAAAAAGGGCTTCAGGTAAAACCTTTTGTTAAAACAAGTCTCGCCCCTGGATCAAGAGTAGTGACTGATTACTTACATAAACTTGGCTTATTACCCTATTTGGAAGCTTTAGGTTTTCATATTGTTGGCTATGGATGTACAACTTGCATTGGGAATTCAGGACCACTTCGAAAGCCCATTGAAGATTGTATTCAAGAAAAAAATATGTATATGATGTCTATTCTAAGTGGAAATCGGAATTTTGGAGGAAGAATCCATCCCCTTGGACGAGGTAACTTCCTTGCTTCACCTATTCTAGTTGTCGCATATGCTCTTGCTGGGACACTATTAATTGATATTACTAAAGAACCAATAGGTTACACTCCTAACAGTAAGCCTGTCTATTTGAAAGACCTTTGGCCAACACAAGAAGAAATTTGGGATGCTATCGAGAAGGGGTCAAACCCGGAAGATTATAAACGACAATTTGGTGCTATTACTGAAGGTGATAACTTTTGGCAATCACTACAAAGTACT
>JAEOTI010000195.1 GCA_016839955.1 Candidatus Hodarchaeota archaeon
CAAATTATCTGCCGTATATAGGTAATATTGATGTAAAACTTCACCCCAGCCCTAATTGATAAATGTGTAAGCAATGTGTGACCTTCAAAAGGATATATTAGTCCAAACCTAACTAAGTCTTGAAAATAAATCACATGTTTAATAACCTACATTTTAGAACAAGGAGTTCAATTTTTAGAGCAGCTCTGAATAATTCTTTGAAAGAAATAAGATTGAATGAATTCTGTAAAAAATAGCTTTTACAATCGCTCTCACTTATTATTCTCATGAATTCTTTAATTATTACTTAATCCCGCTTGACTTAAAAATGTGATTTTCATTTTCTTTCCTCCATCTTGTATTATGAGAGATATATAAGTTTTATTCAAGAATCGGGGTGAAAGAACTCAGGTATAGTTTTTTCTACTGTTCCAAGAATTGTTTCAGTAGTAATGCTTGAAATAGGAGTATTATCAAGATTGAATTCATATAGATGATTTGTCTAGATGGCCATTTTGTTGATTCTCCGACGAATAATCTCCGAAATTTTCTTTTTTGGCTAATATTAATCGGGATTGAGATTATATTAATTGCCTTTAACACTATTTATAAGAGCTGACTCTAAGATGAACCAATATTTATTCCAGATGACTGGTGATTTTAGTTTATTAGAAAGACCTTATCGATTTGATTTCAACCCTTTAAGGTGGCCCAAAGTCAGTATAGTGGGATTTGTGGGTATCACAATCTATTGTATTTTTACACTCATATCTTTCTCTTTCTTTCCACGAAACTTTAATCCTATCAATAATAACTTGAGTGAACTGGGTGATTTCTATGATAATCCCAATGGGGCGATTTTCTATAACATAGGCATGGTTCTTACTGTTATAGCATCAATTCTCTTTTATATAGGGCTATATGAATGGTTTATGAAGAAAAAAAAGAGCAAAACACTTGTTGTTGGCCTAGCAGTTGGTAAGATTAATGCGCTAGCTATTATAATGGCTGGAATTTTTTCAGAAACACAAGAAACATTTACTCTGCATGTATTTTGGAGTGTCCTTATTTTTATCTCATTTTTTCCAGTCTTAATCCTAGTAGGTGTCTCGATTATTACCTATCCTGATTTTAATAGACTAGTTGCTTATTATGGATTCGGAGTTTCTTTAGCAGATTTAAGTTTTCTTGTTTTTTTAGTTTTCACTGGAGTTGATGCAAATTTTCCCTTATTTGAATGGTTAGCCGTATTTTCGTATATAAGTTGGATTGGAGTACTCGCATATTCCATATTAAATTTAGGGGTATTGGATGAGAACAACAAAATTTAGTGTTATAAGATAATCTTTTCACTTTTTTAAAAGTGTTAATCCAGCCTTTTACGACGTTTAAAATCGAATAAAGGTCTATTTTGGTTCTATGCTCATTGTTCTGATCTAACGAACAAGGCTGAAAGTTATTGAGAACCTAGAAAATTCTCCGATCTGTACGCTTTCCAAAATTTCGGTATGAAATAATGTAAAAAGTCTTTTAGGTCTAAAAGATGAATAGAAATGGAGGTGGGACGGGAAAATCATCTTTAGTCTTCTTATATTGATCTCTAATGTTTTTAATTTGAGTGTTAAATTCGTCGGGTTTTTTAATGTAACTATCGAGTACTTCCCCATGATATTTATTTGCAGAAGCACTAACACTGTTGTATTTCGCTATACGTTCTGAGTAATTTTCTTTAAAATTTAGGAATTTATCATACAATGATTTTAAGAATATTAAAACAGCTAATACGAAAGCTAATAATCCAATAACTTGTGGAAGTTCCTGTTTAATCCATTCTGAGCCAGAGAGGAAGGTGAAAATTGCTATTGTTATCGAGAATATTAGTTCTGCATTCTTACTATTATTAATTTTTCGTGACAGTTTCTTTACTGCTTGATCACATTCTTCGGTAATTTGTTTTGCTTCCTTTATTGTATTAGTTATAGGTTTCAAACTGATTGTATCATTTTGTGGATTTATCAAGAAAGCCTTCTCGTCAATTGTGGATAACCATTTGTTGAATTTTTTTTCGTCACCATTGAAGATTGTGTCAATTGCTACTTGTCTTGGAGCAACCTGGTCTTCATATTTCATTAACAATTGGTACAAAGCAACTATTTCACTAGTCATCCCTTTTCACCTTAACCTGTTTTTTATCCCAATTAAAATTGAGTTCATTCTTGATCATAGGATTTAACATAACTAATTCCGCAAGGTCTGAAACACTCGACTTTTGAAGGTTATTAACCAGTTGATTCATTTCAACCGTCTTGGTTCTACTCTTGTAAACGCTATCTCTTATGAATTGTATATCTAATCCGTTTCTAAAGTTCCTATACGTGATCTTATGTCCTTCGGGAACTATTATAGCAACATTCATGGGCATTGTGTAAGTTTGCAGGAAGTTTCCTATCCCAGTTGTCACATGTTCTTCTAGTCCATCAGCGAATGGAGGCAACGCAATACTACTGATATTCTTCTCTCTTGCTTTTTGCATGATATTTTGAGTTGTTTCATAGATCTGTGCAGCCACAGCTCCAAGATTCCTTCTGGTTCTGATAGGAGGCAAAATAGCATGAAAAATGTATTGAACTTGTAAGTTTCCTGCTCCTGTTACGAAAACTTTTGTAACTTTGAGATCTGGTTGTAATTTGTTTTTAAGGTCATCAATTCTTTCCTCTTTAGTTACCCCAGAATAATCATCTTTGATGTGTTCCCAAATTGTACTACTAGGTTCTCCTACCATCGTTAAATCAGCATCAGTTGGGTTAACTATTGCGTCTCCTTGAAAATCGATAATATCACCGTATTGAAGTGATATATTACTTCCAAAGAGTGTATTAGGTTTTTTCAATTTTTAATCACCTTCATATTTTCTCTAAAGATTTCAATAATTTTTCTCTTTTAGTCCACTTTCGGCTTAACCAATTTAATAGGTATTCCATCTTCCTTGGTAACAGTATCCAATATTTTTTTATGCTTATTATCTTTAAAAGACCATAATGTTTGTTGAAACTCAGTTATTTTAACATAAGTATTGGGTGGTGTTGGATTGGTGGGATTCACCCATGACCCAGTATTTGCAATGCTTTTTCCTGCTTCTATATGAATAAAAGGTTTATGTGTATGACCAAATGTCAGCGTGAGTAATTTTTCTTGGTTTGTTGCCCATTCGATAGCGTTTCTTTCCACGTCTGGAAATTTGACAAGATCTAGTAACTTGGTTATCTCAGGTGAATTACTTGGCTGATTACAGATGAGACTCAATAGATCAGTTTCAAACCTAGTTTCTGCTGGTTTCACAGGTTCTACCAGATTTTGTCCAAATCGTGTTATTATTTTCCAAATTTTTTTCCACCATGAGAGCCCTTGTAAGTATATCTGCCATGCCATTTCTGCTAGTTGTCCAACATCATCATTAGCTAGACAGAGAGGGTCATAAAACAACTCATTCTGAATAATATCAAATTTATCTCCGTGTAAAAACCAATACTCCCGATTTTCGTTTGCATCAGTTATTTTTATGCTTCTATCGAAAGAAAAATCATATGCATAATCGCCCTCTTTAAAATGCCTTAGGTAAAAGTCATGATTACCTACTACAAAGTTAATACTGATATTTTTAGATTCTTTAAGCTCTTTAAGACTGTTAAATGTATCAACGTTTTCAAGAATTACTCCTACAGGATCTCTCCGCCACATATCTAAGAAATCGCCACATATAACTAGTCTATTACATTCAGTTTCTTTTATGCTGTTAATAAAGTTGTTAAACTCTTTCTTATTACATTTAATATTCTTATTCTCTTTATCTCTATAACCGAGATGAACATCGGAGACAGCAATAATATTCTCATCTCTTAAATTGTTGACTTGTATTTTCCTTGCCACTATTTTTTTCACTTCCCATGTGATACATTTAGACCTTATATTCTATTTGATTATCCTAGAGTAACTCAATTGAGATTGGATTTGTAATCGATGCATTATTACAGCTCAATTACATTATAAAAGTGGTAGGGGTAAAAAATGACAATTATATTAGCATTTTTTGCTACAAGATTTTCCGGTCAAATCTGATAGCTCTAGGTGAAAATCAATTTGAGAGAATATGCTCTTAGATCAATTGATTTAGGGTTTTTCTGTTTGATTAACCATACAATGGATGGTTATGTTATAGAATTGAGCACAAGACCTTCCTTCCTATCCCTTCAATTTTTATCTGTGGTTGTTGTGACTTTTGATTGATAACAAATATACTTGATTTTGTGGACCTAATCCAGCCATAGACGCCGTTGTTATAATAGGTTATCCAAAAATTTGTCATTACTGAAGCTAGTCAGAAGCAGTATCTGGCTTCTCCTGACCTTTTGATTGCTTACAACAGCTCCATACCCAAAGTCAACAAGAACGACTGGTCTACAATAATTACTTGCTCCAGTGAGAATTGATTTAAAAATTCCTGAAATAACTTCAAAAAGGCTTTTTTACCTTGCGTCTCTGGTTTTAGCAGAATTATTCCATAGAATGTTCCTTGAGGGTGTAAAAAAGCATTACTGAAGTCTGTATCGAGTGTGATTAGAATTCTCTTTTCATTTAAACATAATGTCAATAAGTCTCCGTCTTTAATTCCTGTTTTATTCTCATGATAAATGCTATCTACTTGATGGTCTCCCATCGATTCCAGAATTTTCTTCACAGAAAATGGGGAGTTCTCATCTATTTTAAATCTCACTCCGTTACCCTCAACCTTCAACAGTTAAAGGAATTATCTCTCCTCTTGCTAATGACGCTGCATACATTAATGCAACATTTACATCACCTTTTTTTAGTGATGGATACTCTAAAAGTATTTCCTCTTCCGTCATACCTTCAGCAACACAATCAAGGATAATAGAAACCATTATTCGAGTACCCTTGATACATACCTTACCATGACAGATGTTTATATTTGAAGAAACTCTCTCTTTCCAATCTTCAGCCATATATAACCCTTTACATCAGTTTTTTATCTGTTTGGTGATGTCCAATTAAAGAAGATATTGAGTAGATTAAAAAGTTTCTCTTTCTGTTTTATATAGAGATTTTTACTTCAAATGATTTTCGATAATCATGTAACTTCATTGAACAATGGAGTCCGAGAATAGTTCAACATTTAATTATAGAGGGCTGGTTTAACGACGTTTGGATATTAGAAAAAACATTGTGCTTTTGTCATTATTCATTACTTTCTGTAATCAGATTCAGAAATCATTTTCTTGGCTCCTCTGACATGATGGGCCAAAGTTGCTTCATCGAGAGATAGCTTGTATTTTTTTCTATGAAAACAAGTTCGCCATTGGTGGCTGTAACGACTACACCTGGCAGAGTGTTAGCTTTGATTATATAGTGAAGATGGATTGATGAGGGTATATATAGCCTAGAATATACTTTTCTAATTTAAACCAGCCTTTTGCGGCTTTTGTAATAGCTTCAATAATTTGCCTCGAACCAATCAATAATTTTTCGTGCAATACTGATCTTACTTGGAATAGGA
>JAEOTI010000196.1 GCA_016839955.1 Candidatus Hodarchaeota archaeon
AAATAAAGGATAATACACCGCCAGATACAAAGAAAACACTCGATCGACTATTAAAAATCGGTTATGCACGGAAAGAAGCTTTGAATCTGATCGGAGGAGTCGTCCTCACAGAGATCTATGACATGTTAAAAGCAGGCAAGCCTTATGATGAGAAGAAATTTACAAATGCATTAAAAAAACTGAAATAAGTCAGTGGATTTGACTTTAGGAAAAAGATTGATAAGAGTTAAGTGGGAGGAATTACAAAAAAAAGTTATACGAGACAAAGCAATGTCGAAAATCAAAAAATACCTTTTTTGATCCTTCGATAGATTAGATAGATATTTTAAGGCGGATCTACTAAAAACCTCAAAATAACTCCAAAATCCAAAAGATACAATAAAATATTACAAATGATTCTGTCTTGGCAATTTTTCCCATGAATGAATTGTTGGGTTTCCTTGCCAGCTCTTTATGAATGTAGAATCTCACTAACCTAGATGAGCTGAAGTTGGTTCATGTAAAAAGAATTCCTATGCATCGTAATCGAAGGATTGGGGTTTTTTACCCCAGATTCTTAAGTAAAAGTGATGATTCTCTAATAATACAAGCTATAGAAGAATTTGAGAGCACACTAGAAGATATAGAAAGTGAAGTCAATAAAGAAAACTTCATCGGACAATTTCCTGATTATAAACTTGGTGTGTGTTTGTATGAGACTTTGAGTTCAGAATTTTATCGTATCTCCAAAATTGACAGTGAGAATGCTTTAGAACTAGCTCAATATCGTTTAAAACTCTGGGATCTAGTTAACAAGTATTACAATGGAGTAGTTACTGAGGCTTATTCTCGGGATGAAGTATTTGAAAAATTTCGTGAGTCACTGCCTCCCAAGTATCATGATTGGAACAAGACAGCTCTGAATGACTGGATCTTTGCCAATTATTCGCATAGACAGAAACGTGGGAAGCCATTTGAACGTCCGACTCCTGAAATCGTCCGTGAAGCAACAAACCTCCAAATGATCAGGGGGATCTTACATTATGCTCAAGAAGTAGAAATAATCATCCCTATCCCTTATAAATTAACCTCAAAACAAGTCAAAGGTTTATTTTTTCTATCCAAAAGATTGGGTATTTTTACTACTATCAATAAATTAATAGATAGCTTAAGTATCAAAATTGTCGGGCCTGAAGAGCTCATAGGACGTCGTGACAAATATGGTAGAAAGATTCAGATGCTAATAGAACAATTAATTAATCGAAGAATCCAAGAGTTATCAATCAAAGACTGGCTTCTCAATATTTCAATACCTTGGGGTCGAAGAACTCGAATAATCTCTTTTGACCTTACACACCTTCCTGATTTACCTTCTATTGGTGGTAAAACTTCTGAGAACATGGATTTCGATTCAAAAACAGAAAAACATATTTTTCATATCCTAACAGCTTTAACACCATGGAGGGTCGCTCGTGAACCAGATGTACTAATAGAAAACAATCAAGTCTTTGTTCCTGATTTTTCACTTCAATATGCAGATTTACCACCCATTTACATTGAAGTCGTGGGTTTTTGGACTGAAGATTATAAAACAAAAAAAATCGAGAAACTTACTGAGTTAGGGAAAACAGTGTCTTTTCCCCTAATCCTAATTGTGGATTCCAGTTTAGAGTTTCCCCAAATCCCGCCTTTTCCTACTTTTAAATATATATCAGATTTCAGGGCAATATTAGTACCGCTTAATCAATACCTTCGCAAAAAATATCTTATTCCTTATGAAAAAAACAGAATAACCTATTTGAAAGAGAACATCACAAAAGAAATTGATGTCGTGATTTCACAAACTGAAGAGGGGATATTACCCGAATTAACTCTTTTAGAAACTTTTAGTATTTTAGAAAAGAAAAATCTTCGTCAAGTCCTTGTTGGGGAACCTCAAAAGGCTTATTTAAAAGGAAAGGGGTGGAAATATGTTCCCAAGATTGGTCTATTAGAAATAGGAGTAGTTAAAAACTGGCGAAGGCAAATTATTAAGAAATTCTCCGAAGAAAATCAATCTCGTCTAGATCTGAGAGAATTATCTCTAATTTTTCCTAATTGTTTGCCAGAAGGATTGATTTCTAGATTACTAGAATATCTTGGTTTCAAAGTTCAATGGCAGCAAATACACACAATAACTGTAGTACGTCCATCCAAAGAGCGAGAAAAGTGACTAACATGAAATTCCCTGATATAAATTCTCCAAGTGTGAAAATTACCTTTAAAGGGGATGACTTGGCAATCTTAGGGAAAATTCCATCAACCTTAAAGAAATTAGAGCATAGAAATAATTCTAACTTCACTCGCTTTCTTCCATGTGATTTCTATAGAATCATTTTTGGTCTAGATCAAGCTGATATTACGTACGAAACGTCCATTAATCAAGACTCCTCATTGTCTTTTTCCCTGACGCCTAAATTTATACTTAGAGATTATCAAAAACAAGCTTTAGATAAATGGTTTGGGAAAGAAAGTCGAGGAACACTTATCCTTCCAACTGGAAGCGGAAAAACAATAATTGGATTAGCAGCTATTGAAAAACTAGCAGTTCGCACATTGATTGTCGTTCCCACCCTCGATTTAGTTTGCCAATGGATGAATAGCTTTGAGTGGTATGATGAACTTCATCA
>JAEOTI010000197.1 GCA_016839955.1 Candidatus Hodarchaeota archaeon
GTATTCTCAAATACGATATAGAACTACTTCAGGATTGTCTAGATCCTGAAGAACGGCCCAGATTTGAGCTTGAATCTGATTATTCCTTTATTTTACTCAGAATTCCACTTCAAAAAGAAGTAAGAGATTTTCCATCCTTAGTTACTGTTCCTATTGGCTTTTTTTTATCAGAAAATTCGGTAACCACCGTATGCCATCGAGATCTTCGTTTTTTCTCTGAAAAACCTCGTAGAAGACCAAAATTTGAATTAGATACCCCATATCATCTCTTACAATATTTTATTCAACGAATTACTAACCAATTCCAAATTGCTCTTGATGCAGTTGAATCTGATGTTGAGGAATTACAAGAAGAAGTACTTTCTTCCTCACGGCCCGATTCTCTCCCCAGTCTATTCCTTGCAAAGAAGATCCTTGTTTATCTTAATTCAGCAATTCTTGCGAATATTAAAACTGTCGCAGACTTACATCGACGCTCAAATGATCCTGATTGGAGGGAAATTCTTGAAGATTTAGAAATAGATCTTCGACAAGTCTCTGACATGATCAATATTCAAAGAGAAATCCTCACGAGCACAATGGATGCCTATGCATCGGCTATATCAAATAATATGAATGTAGTTCTGAAAGTCCTTGCATCCATATCCTTAGTGCTAATGATTCCTACGTTACTTGCAAGTCTTTATGGTATGAATGTAGAACTACCTCTAGCGGATTCATCTGAGGCTTTTTGGATCATTTTTGGTTTAGGTGGGATTTTGTCGGCCCTTTCTGTCGTAATTCTGTGGTGGCAAGAGTGGATTTAATATCTTCTTACTACCACTCTGTTGGTCGCGTACCAGACGATATTTCTCCTCCAAAAAGCTCAAGAAGATCATAAATCTGGTCAAGAATAATGATGGCCTCTGGTTGTGGTTTCTCCTTAGCAATCAATGAAAAAATCAAAGCTTGCTCTGTCCAAGAAACTTCCACCCCAACTATTGCTGAAGAATAGACAACTCGAAAGGTAGGAGTTTTCTCAGAATAATCATATTTTAGTCCTACTTCTTTGAAAAGAGTTTTCAAATCTGCTTTAATCTCACGCCAAACAGTTTTTTCTGAGAATTGTACCTTAAAATTCATTTCGTCCAAATAAACCACTTCTAAATAGCTAAGAGATATTCGTTTTTTCTAATTGAGTATTCATTCAGCTTCCACAATTCTTGTAAAATTAAGAAACTGGTTGCCATAGAATCCCTAATTCATCAGATTTCTTGATTGCTTTCTTCATTTCTTTTTCCATTGGTCTCCGCTTAATTTCACGATATTTAGAATCATGAATGACCTTATAGGCAGGTCGATATTGACCCATAATATTCACAAGAGCTTTCGGAACGTTCTTTGCAACCCATTCAAGAATTGGGATAGTATCCTCTTCAATTCGACCTGGCATAACTAAATGTCGTATAATTATTTCTTTTGATCCTTCATTATGAGCAAGCTCAATATTTCGTGAAATGACTTCCCTGTAGTTTTTTACTCCACTCATCCTATATGCAAATTCATCATCCCAGTATTTGAAATCTGGGAGGTGAAAATCCATAAGATCCAAAATTATTCGCCAGATTCGTTTATTAGAATACATATTGGAATTCCAAAGTTGAGTAATATTCTCAGTTTGAAATTTTAAACTGGAAATAATGGCAGAAGCATTTGCTGTAGGGGTCACATAATTAATATTGCGTGCTCCTTCTTTGGCAAGATGTCTCGCTACTCGAGCGATCTGCTCAGGTGTCATAATTTGTCCCGAAATGGACTCTCCAGTTTTATCATCCCATTCTTGCGATATATCGGAGTTTTGACAAAAAACACATCGAAACACACAAGATTCGAAAAAAATAGTACCTGAGGGAACGAGAGGGCTTTCTTCTCCATGATGAAGGAATGCTGAAGAAACAGAAGGATTTGAATTGAGACGACAATAACCATGCTCTTTAAATCGATTTTTTTTACATCTTCTCTCACATATTTCACATTTTTCGAGTACAAGACGTAAAATATCTATTTTTAAGTCAAGAAAGGAATATTCAGGAAGATCTAAATCCGAATATTTTGTTTGGTCTGAATCTAACTTTGTTAGAATTGATTTGAATTTTGATGCGTTATTGTCATGCTCTGTGTACAGTTTTTCTAAAATTGACTCACGATCGTTTTCTTCAGAATCCAATCGTTTCACAGGTATTTTTTTTGCTACTAAATAACGAGCAATTTTTCCATTATTCATAATAGCATAATAGCGGCTTAATCGTTCACGAACTAATGGGTTTTGCCAAACTTTTGTTGCGTCAGGTCGTAACATTCGGAATAGCATTATTATCGTTCCGTTTATAGAGATAATTTATGAAATATCTTTAAAACGAACAAATTGAACTCCACTCTTGTTCATTGCAGATATTGCTTTGGAATTATTACCAGGTGGCGAGTCAATACCTCGGGTAAGATCAATAATAATAAAAACCTTATAATTCTTGTGGATAGCGTCTTGGGCAGAGAAAAAAACACAATAATCTAATGCAAGACCACAAATAAAGACACGGCTTATTCCTGTTGATTTAAGGTAACCATCAAGACCCGTTTCAGTTTCTTTATCATTTTCTAGAAAAGCTGAATAACTGTCAACCTGTTTATGATACCCTTTTCGTAATAATAAATGTGTATTATTTATATTAATGTTCTTATGAATAGCTGCTCCTTCTGTGCCTTGAACACAGTGATCAGGCCATAATATCGGTCCAAGACCTTTCTTTTCAGTAAATGTATCATAGGGTTCTTTATCTTCGTATTTACTCGCAAAAGAACCGTGTGATAATGGATGCCAATCTTGAGTCAAAATTACTTTAGATCCCTTTAAAAAAAAGGATCTCATTAATTCATTCGTTTCGTTAACTATTTCATCTCCAGAAGGAACTGCTAAGGCCCCTCCTGGCATAAAATCGTTTTGAGCATCAACCACTAGAAGTGCATCGGTTTTTTGTATTTTAACATTATCTATATAACTAATCTCAGCATTAATCAAAGAACATTACTCCTATGAGAATTTACCCCAAAAAACCGCAAGAACATTTAATTTGGAAAGGATCTAAGGTCTCTCTCCCCAAATAATACTTCTCAATGAGTTTTACTTTGATAAATGTGCTTTTATTGTATTGAGGGCTTTCTGGATCATACTGTCATCTTCAGAGATGCCAAGAGTTGATAGATCCTTTATTTCACCATTTTGTACTTTGAATCTGATCACATTTCCAGAACCAAAATCTAATGAGTATTGATCTTCCGAATCCTTACTAACAAAGAGCTCTGATAAAGTTTCTAATAGTGAAGCTGCGAAAATTCCAACTGTAACTAAATCACGGTTAGAAACATCAATTTCTGATGGTTTAGATTCCGGAAGAGCGGTTGTTGGACTAACAGAGGGAGTTATCGTTACTGAAGGTGTAGTTGTCGGTTCAGGTTCAGCTTGTGGTGCGACTTGTCTTTCTTCTAATCCTGGGATTTCACCAGCTCTTTGTGCCGCTATTTGGACATCAGCCACATAACCATGACCTGCTTGTAGAAGAGTTTCACTTAACTTTTCTTCTGGAGTTTCTTCATCGATGGGAAATCCCGCTCCAATTCTAAGACCTCCTGAAACTTGCAATCCACTTCTACGTATACTCTGTACCCTACGTTGAATAGTACGACGTGCTACTAATCCTTTACCTTCAGGTATTCGTAAGATGATTTTTTCAGATCCTTCATCAATAGATAATGTTGCTTCATCTTCTGGAAGAGACGCTCTACCTTCTAGGGGTTTAAAATCGTCATTATCCCACACAAGACTTATACTAAGTTTTTCCATCATAATCGATTCTCCTATTCAATCTTCTTCTTCATCACGGAGCATTTTCAAAGCAGCCCGTAATGATGACGATAACAGGTCATCCTCATCTTCAGCAGTGTCTAATAGTTCATCAGTGAGAGTCGGTTCCTCAATTGTTGAAGAGGGAGGTTTATCTTCTCTAAGTTGAGAAAGTAGTTCCTCAGATAGAGTAATTTCAGGTTCTACTTGAACCGATGGTTTGGGTTGAGGAGGTTCTGGTTCAGATGGTGCTTCAAATGTGGGAAGGGGTTCAGGTTCTGGCTCAGGTTCAGTTGGTTTTTCAAATGTGGGAAGGTGTTAATGAATAGAATGTTCTTGAGGTGGAGATGTTGGTTTTGAACGTACAACGGGTTCTGGGATTGGTTCAGGAATTGTTCTTACAGGAGAAATTTTTTCTACAGGGGGAGATGATGTAGGTTCAATAGGAATGGTAAATTTTGGTTCATGTAGTGGAGGAGCTGTTTCAACCGGTTGTGGACTGGGAGGTATCTTTGAAATTGGAGGAGGTATCGGTCTACCAGGTGTAACCAAAAACTCCATGCCTAATTCTTGAGCAAGCGGTGACGTTTTTTGGGTTTTTGACTCTGCTCGAGTCCAAAAATCAATTAAAAAGCTTTCTAATGTTTTAGGGTTAGTGGGATTTTCTTCTTTCCATAAAATAAAATCGCGTACTGTCCGAACAGTATCCTCGACCGCCCTCCAATAAGTTGAAGGTTTTCGAGAAAGAAAAGATAAGCCTAGCTCTTGAGATAAAGGGCTCGTACCACCAGATTTAGCCGCAGACTTCTGCATAATTTCGTCTAAATAATCAAGTAATCCTTTTTGAGAATCAGGAGTCTCTTCTTGATGTTGTATTAAGCCGCGAATGAGCTTTATCGTTTCGAGAACAGCTTCCCAATATTTGCTGCTTTCCTCATCGCTCATTTGATATTCATCCATCCAAACTTATAGTAAATAATCGTAATTGCTTCATTTTTTTTTGTTAACTATTTTGTTTTTTATTAGTAAGGATTCTTATTATTTTGTTATTATTCTGTTGTTCTTATTATTTTATTGTTTGAAATGATATTCCTTAAAGTCGTTTTTGATATTTTTCCGTTATTTTGCCATTTTGAAATTGTTTCTTCAAGTATATCTAAAATTCATGGTCGTCTAAAGTGTCTTTAGCTTCCGAGAAATCAAACTCATCCATTCTATCAGAACTATCATTTCCCCAAGCAGCTCGAATCTCTCCCGTGTAATCTGTCAAAACACCAAAAACTGGTAATGGTCCAATTCGTCGTTCACGAGTCATTAATGCAACAACAGCCATATCTGATACTTCTACTTCAAATTCTTCACATTTGTCAAGAATGTCTTCCATCGCAAGGTTTATGTTCTCGGAATCAGAAATGATATCATCAATAAACAATATAGAGACATCAGTGCCACTAAATTCTTCAAGTTTATCCTCTAATTCTGAATCAGTAAATTCCTTGAAGATGTCTTCATCTTCATGTTCTCGGATAATTGATTTTGGTTTGAAATATGTCCATAAACATTCATCAAGACGAGATTCTAATTCATCAAGGAGGATAAAACCTCCACGAGCAACCCAGACAATGATCCAATTATTTGACCCCTGAACCACCTTCCAAAGTCTTTCCCAATCTTTTTCTGCCCATTCTAAAGCTTGATTAAAAGGGAGAACACAAGTTTCTCCAGTTTGTTCCATATCATCTGGAATTGGACCATAATGGTGAATATAAAGAGTCATAGCGTGGCCTAGGTTTTCCAAAAATTCGCTATAAATTCGGGTTGCTTCAGGATCGTCTTCTGAAAGCGCAGCAATTTCCTTATCCGCTTGTGAAAGGAAAAACAACCGACTAACCATCTCCTTTCTTTGATTATACACCTAAATTCTCTAGAATCTTTTCTTAACTGGCCATCAAACTTACCTAATGCTGTCATGCCGTTTTTGTTTAATTCAAATATATTTCTGCGTAATATATTCGAATTGTTTGATACAATGTCTTTTCAGCGGAGATAAATAGGAGCTTTCTTTGGATCATATTTAAAGTCTGATGGAAGTTTCCCAGTTCCTCTATAGTATTTTACAAGACGACGAACTTTACTTTCAAGTAATTGAAGTGCTCGGCGGGTGTGAATATCCTTCCGAGTCTCTTCCAAATGTCTTCGTACGTTCATAGCTTTTCGGATTAAAGCAAGTAAATCTTCAGGTAATTCTCCAGTTAGATTGTTCTCAGCAAAGATCGAACTAATTGATTTTCCCGTAAGGCGCTTCACTGATGGAATTCCGTATGAATCTCGTAAAACTAAACCAACTTGGGCTGCAGTTAATCCTGTTCGACCTTTTTCAATAACAAGATTCTCAACTTCCTCAGAGCTGTATATGATCCACTCTGGGATTTTGGTCCACATTGGACGCTTTGATCCTGCTTTTCCATGTCGTTTTGCGTGCATTCTAGCCATTGATAGGACCAGCCATACGTTATAAATGTGAAAATAGATATTAAATTTCTATTAGAAATTCTAAGCTTCTTCCACTGTTGTTTCTGCTCATTGCAGTCTTTTGGATTATTCCTTTCAATCTTTTTGGATTATTTTTCCTTAAGTAACAAGCATTATTAGACCAACTAAGATATATTTGAAGGTATTTAGCTTAGAAATTCAATTTAAGCAATTTTTCATCTATTTCAAACGAATTTTTCGAAACCAATATCTTTTTTCAATAGTTCAATGATTTCTAGTTGATTTATTTTTAAATTACAAAAGTAATTTTTAGAAAGCTCTGGTTTGAGCAATGAAATTCAGAAGACAAAATATTATTCTATAAAAGAAGGTTGCCGTTCCATTTGGCTTATACATTTGTTGTCAAATATAGTCATCTATATCAAACGATATGTAGCAAACTTCTTGCTTCCTTGAGACA
>JAEOTI010000198.1 GCA_016839955.1 Candidatus Hodarchaeota archaeon
AACTTCTTTTTGACACATTAGTAAGTTTAATATCAATTATAAGAGAAGATCGTTATCTGGAAGAGCCTAAATTACCTATCTTGAGGTTTTCCAATCCCAATGTAAAGGAATCCCGCTTTTCGGGCATCTTCAGTGTTCCACCCATTTCACCACCAATCAGAATACAATGACGCATGAGTTCTCCTAATTTGTTGAGATCGGCTTCAAGATATTCCTTGTGTTTTGAAGATGGAGTCTTTTGATTTCTGTAATTCATTGGAAATAACAGCGTAATTATTAATCATGAACGGCTCGAGTCTTACGTCCTCACTAAATCTTGGCAGTTTAAAAAATTCCAAGATTAAACAATATTCACTTCGGGGGTTTTTCTTTTTGGTATTTTCCCTTTTTTGAAAAGATCGCTCTCAGTCATGTCTTTCCGGATGCTTTCTGTATACTCATCAATTGCCGAAGGCATTACAGGTTCAATCCCCTGTTCTTCTATAACAATCATTCCTTGTAGAAGGGTAATATTGGCTAGGAAACAAAAATTTTTAAACCCAATTGCACCTTTTTCATATTCTTTTAATAGAACACTGATTTTCCATTGTTGAAAAGATTCCAATGTGTTATTTCGATAAATGCTACTCACAGGTGTTCCAGTCTTTTGAGACATCCATTTTAAAAACTGCATTTCTCGATCTGGTATTTTAAAAGTAATTGGATTCATAGTTGGATTATCCAACAAAGAATATTTAAACCTATTGACTATTTTTATAACCATGATAGGACTTGACATATATACCTGGCAAAAGCTCATTCGCCTAAAAAATGAAGGATGGAAGGATCTAATAATTGAGATACTGAAAGAAGGTAATTTCTTCATCACACATGAAGTAAAGAAGGAATTTTACCATTTTTTCCCACATGAAACTACATTATTGGAATTTGTGGAGATTTTACCGATTCTCAACCAAATAATCAATGAATATTTACAAAAAAATTTTGATTTAGCTGATGCATCGTTATTAGAATATTCAGACATTAAAAATTATCGGATTTGTACGGAAGATCGTCCAATGCTAATGGAAGGTGTGACTAGTAAGAGAAAAATTATCCAACTAGCCGATTTATTCGGAGAATTATACGTTTTTAACTTCCTATCTAAGAAGGAATTATATCAACTAACAAAAACTCTCAAGAAATGGCGAAACATTTCAAATAAAAAAGAAAAGCAAGTAAAAACATTAATGGCTTAAACTGACTAATTAGGGATTAAGCATTACTTAAGAAATTGCTCAGAAAGATCGTTATAGTTATTCTATAGCAGCTACAATTTTACAAAATTTCAATGACCAAGTAGTAACTGGTCAGAAAGATCCAAAACCATGGCAGCGAAAGATTGCCCTAATCCCCAAAAATAATCCAAGGCTAAGGACTCTAAGAGATGAATTCCAGAAAATGAATCTTCTGTGAACTACATAAATAGTTTGAAGAGAGTAACATGAAAATTTACTATGAACTGTTTGAGATTATCATTTGATAAAAATTGAAAAAAAAGTTCAATTTATTGGATGATTTAGGTTGGGAAGTAAGTTCTAATCGTTGCGAGCTTCTGAAGCGTCCCAAGTATTGCGACATCAATCAAAATCCGATGCCACATGAATTCTCCTAATGTATTGAGATCAGCTTCAAGATATTCCTTGTGTTTGGTGATAAGGATAAAAGCATCAACGCCAAAGAAAACTTCTTCTAAATTCGAAGACAAGGCGTATACGAGGACCATAATAACCGAAAGTTAAGTATTAGCAATTATTTATTGTCAAGAGTCATAAGCTGTTCTGGTGTCATAAACCAGTTGGTATTAATACTGTTCACTTCTAAAAACTCTTTAAGCATCGTGTCCAACGTTAGGAACCAAAGGTTTTCTAGTTGGCAGGTGGCTACTAAGATATTGTCAATCATGTCCCGATGTCCTAAGCGACGAAGCTCAGAGGCTTGAATTAAAATTTCCACTGATTGTTCTTTCCATTTATAACGTGGTGAAAGAAGAAGCGCTCGTAATCCTTGGTTCAAGGTATGGATAGCTTCAGTTTTTTTTACTGGATCATCAAGTTTTAGAATCTCACGATTTGTTTTTCCAAGTAACTCAAGTAACGACGACGAAGATGCATAAAGTTTAATTCTTAAACTTTTGTTGTTGGAATAAGGAAGGGAATGGCCTTCAAGCCATTTAAAAAAGTCAACAGACACGTTGTTTATTTCACCACCTACAGAAGGTAGTAGAAAGGTAGTATCAACCAAGATGTTGTAATCTTGGGTAGCTTTGTCGTTACTTGGCACGCTAAGGAAACTTCCCTTTCAAAAAGTCTCTAGATATTATTCATTGTTTTGTTGTTCAGCTTCACTTTCAGCTTCAAATTCTTCAACGGTCGTTTTCCAGAATTTCTTTCCCCGGACAGCAAATGAAAGTGGGTCAGGAATAGTTTGAACTATTATTCTGTTATCTTTTAATTCAAATAACACATCAGAACCCTCTTCAGCCCCAATAGCACGTAAAAAACTTCTAGGGGGATATAAAACCCAATTTTTTCCAACTTGTCCCTGAGATTCAGTATCAGACAATGCAGATTCCCTAAGTGATTTAACCTAAACACTTACTTTTTAATCTATGTAATGAAAATGAGCGAACATCAGTGAAAAGCACATCTCTAATTTTGATAGATGATTAATAGAGATTTGGAAGTAGGTGCATTCAACTCGTGAACAACAAAACAAACTTCTATTCGACACATTAGTGAGTCTATTATCAGTACTACCTTTCTTGAGGTTTTCCAATCCCAAAATACACGAAGCCCGCTTTCCGGGCTTCTTCAGCGTCCCAAACATTACGACCATCAATCAGAATCCGATGACGCATGAGTTCTCCTAATGTATTGAGATCAGCTTCAACATACTCCTTGTGTTTAGTTACAAGAATAATAGCATCGGCGCCAGAGAGGACTTCTTCTAAATTTGAAGATAAAGGATACTCAAAGTCACGCTGTTGGACAAGAGGATCGTGGACTCGTACCTGGAACCCTTTCTCTTTTAACCCACGGACAATATCAACTGTAGGGGTGTTCCGGGTGTCATCGGCGTTTTCAAGAAATGCAGCACCAAGGACCGCTACAATCTGATCTTGGAGATTAGAACCCATCTGTTCGGTAAGAGATTTTTCAGTTAACCCCACAGTATGTTGGGGCATGAAGGTATTGACAGCTCGAGACGCTGTAATGACGGAAAAGTCCACTTTCTCTTTGCCATACGTGTCGGTGCCATATTTAAGCAACCAAGGGTCCTTTGGAAGACAATGACCGCCTACACCTGCTCCAGGAATGTGGAAATCACGATAAGCATTGGAGTTGAAGGGGAGAGAATTGACTAATTCCCGCATCTCATAAACGTTGACCCCTAAAGATTCGCAAGCTAACGCAACCTCGTTGGCAAATGCGACATTGACATCACGATATGTATTTTCAACAACTTTGGCCATTTCAGAGGTTAAGGGATCCGTTGGGAGTAATCGTTCTTTGACAATGTGTTTGTAGAGCCACATAGCTTTTTCAGTGCAAGTAGGGGTGAATCCACCAATAATTCGAGGATAGTTGATAATATTGTGGAGGAGTCGACCGACCATAACCCGTTCGTAGCTAAATACTAAATGGAAATCCTGACCCGCCACAAGACTTGA
>JAEOTI010000199.1 GCA_016839955.1 Candidatus Hodarchaeota archaeon
ACAGACATCAAATCAAAGATCCATTGAAAGCTCATTGTGGACCGGGTGATCATGTAGAACCAGTTGTTACCATCATGGAACCTCATGAAGATTAAATTTTCCTTTTTTTCTTTTTTGCAATTCTCTCAGCAATTCTCTAATTGAAAGGACTGTACCTGAGGGATCTAGTTCCACAATAAGTGGTACAGTATTAAAATCAGGCATTCCAGTTCCACCTGTATCGCCTTCAACGAGAACATTAATCCAAAGACCCATGGGTATAAAAAGAGATCCTGGATGCTTGCCAGTACTCTCCTTGGCCCACACATGAACGTAATCACCCGTCCGGGGGTTGGAGATTTTAACTACGTCGCCATCCTTTGCACCTAGCTTTTCAAGGTCGGTAGGGTCAAGCTCACATATAGCAACGGCTTCTTGGTATTCTTTACTCTCTTTTCCAGGCCCTTCCATCGCAGCGCCTTGTTGCCAAGTTCGACCTGATAACAGGGTTAATTCTATTCCCATTACACAACCCATCTATCTCATTTTTTCTCGTAAAAATTAATTTTTTTTAATCTACATCAGTGAAATTTTAAACTGACCTAAGGTTCCGCCATAGTTCGCTGCAGTAACTTTCATCACTGTTTCATTCGCTGCTGCAGCTTTAGCGCCTTTTTCCATTGCTTCTTTCACTAAATCTTCGGTTAATCCATTTATCACGATTTCATAAACACAGCCTGCTTCTGAGGACAATAGTGAGTCTTCGACTTTATCTTTTAGTGTAGGGCAGAAGTGATGATTTGTACTAGCATGCAGGAACTTAGAATACTTTAAACTTCCCACTTTCGATCCAGAACGGCATATACCCCCTGGAAAAGTTAATACTACTCCTGAAAGTTTTTCAATCTCTTTTACTGCATCTTGAGTCGCCTGTAGAGTTTTTTCAGGATCTTTGCCAATTATAATCAAGTTTCCTCCGGCAACCGCTTTTTTCATTCCGAATTCGTTTTCGATTATAAACTCTCCATCCATTACTGGAACCCTTGAGGCGTTTCTATCTCCTAACTTCGCCTTTTTTTGAAACCCATCTCCAAAAAATCGAATTTTTGGATCATATTTCTCATCTGGGTTACCTAGTGCATCGAAAACAGCAGTGGTGGGTGCAGTGAGAATACACTGACCAATTCGATTCAGAAGTTGTGCCTTCAATTTTTTCTTAGATCCATGCCAAATTTGTACAATCCTTCCTGGTCGTCCATCAGGAGTGCTATTAGGTAAAGGACCCTCAACACCAGCTTCAGCTGGCGAGGCAATGATACTGACTCCAAATCCAGTTGTTACCCTTGCACTTAAGTCTGCCAATTCCTGAGAAGCTGCTGTGATTAAAATTCTAGCAACATTCATTTTAAATGCTTCAGCGAAAGCTCCTTCCTCGATTTTACTCATGATTAATCCCTCTTTGATCATTTTCTACTCAGGTTTATCATAGAAGTTTGATTTCGAGACTATTTTTCCATCTTTTGCGTGAGGAGTCCTATATAGATTATTAGTAGCTTTCTGAAGGTTTCGGGCATCTTCAGCCATTGTTACTGCAGCTACAAGCGTTTGATGAGCGGACTCAATTAGTTTAAGATATTCTTCTCGATCCTTCAAAACAAAACAAGCTTTTGTTGTCACAGCAGACATATTTGCTGCTATTGTTGCTGCACCAATCGCTTTACTTAGGGCGTAGGGGTTCGTAAATTTTAGAGCATTAGGTGCATTTTCTGGTTTTACTGATTTGCGAGGAACAGCCGGATTTGAATTTCCAGTTTCGATTTCCATTAAAACTGAGTGTATATGCTGACGTATTGTTTCGAAGACTCCTGTCTCTGCAAGTAAGACTTGTAGATAACCATTGAATATTGCCATCTCAGTTGGATCAAGATATTCTCTCCGAGCTCCAATCATGGGATCTGGTGTAATAATTAAATAACCGACATTTTCAGGAAGAGAATCTTTAATTTTTTTGCCTGGAGCATCCGTAACTACAATTACTGGCTTACTAGTCCCAGCTAAAACCTCACGAGCACGTGTTGGTCCTGGTAAGGCAGCATTAGGGCTTACTACTAAATACAATTGTGTTTTTTCATATGATTTAGCCATATTAGCAGTTTCAATCGCTTGTTCCTCACCCATTTTGGCCCCAGATCCAAATACTCGCACATCTATGTTCTTTCTATCTGCTCGTTCATCAAATAAGAATTCTAACAACGGAGCTGATCCAATATTTCCTAATTTTACAATAGTAAGGTATAACACTTCTAACACCAATCTAGTTTATACTTAGGAGATCAATAAACCAAGTTTAGATAACTTTTTCATCCTTCGCTTTAGATCTAACTGTTAACTATCAGTTCTCTGAACGTCCACATTGATTTGTATGCCTTCCTTTACTGAAGTAGAAACGATACAGTAGTTCAGGAATAAATCTTGGCATCTCTTGAGAGCTTTTTCCATATTTCCACTCCAATCATTCCATCTTGGAATGATTTTCGCATCAATTTGTTTTATTCTCCAATATCCTTTTTCATTTCTAGCAATTGTACAAGTAGCCTCAGATTCGAGGGCATCAAGAGGTATTCGTGATTTTTGTAAGCAAAAAGTTAAGCTTGCAGATAAACAATTCAAAATAGCTGAAGTTAAAACTCTTGAAGCATCTGGACCTTCATCAGTTCCCCCAGTATGCGCTGGTTCATCAAACAATAAATTCGGATACTTTTCCTTATCAAGTATAGCCTTAAATTTCATTGGTCCAACTTTCTTCATTTTTACTTGAAATTGACTAGATTGCACTTTCTTCTTTGAGTTTAGTTTATCCTTTGTCATTTTTTTTGCATCTCAAAATAGAGTTTTAATGACTTTAATGAAAAAAACTTAGGATTTTCTTGGGTTAGATAGGTCTGAATGGATCTCAAAGTATTCTTCTGCTAGAAGATCCATGTGTACATTATTAAACAACTTCCCCCTGAGGATTACTGCTTCACGAACCTGAAATGCCATCTTGAAACCTGATTTCTTCGCTAGGCCTATTGCTCCTGGGTTTCCACTCTGAGTCCATAATCTCACAATCTGTACTCCTAACTCACAAAAAAGAAATTTTAATAAACATTCTTGAGCATCAAAAGCATAAGATTTTCCAAAGAACTCTTTTTTCAATTGAATACCAATAGTCGCACTAAATCTTGGTTCAAGATCTGTATAACCAATTGCTCCCACTTCTTTCCCTGTTTCTTTGAGTTCTATAATAAAATATCCTTCTTTAGGGTTGAAAGAGAATTCACGTGCATCCATTCGTTTTTTTATCATAGAATCGGTATAATCAGGAGGGAGGGCCCTTGACCAACCTTGTGTAACTAAATCGTTTCGCAATTCTCTTAGAAGGGGTATATCACTTTCACGCCTTTCTCTTAGAACTACTTTTTCTCCTTCTAGTGGCATATTTAATGCCTCAAATTTTGAATTCTCAATCAGAAGAATAAAAGGCTGTTAATTGTGATCCTCGGGTGAAGGGTAAAGCCTTTCAGGAGGGATAAATCCCTGAAAGAATTCTTGAAGCACTTCAAGGTTTTGAGTGCATCTATCTTCAATTATTTGCACTTCACATTCCATATAATCAAGACAACGATCAAACATTTCTTGAGGAGGGTTTCCATATGCTCTACGTAAGTCCAATAGGATTGATTCAAAAGGAACCGACTGAAGTCTGTGTAGTAGGTCCTCTGATCTAGCCCCTGCGGAGATTGCAGCAAGAAGTAGTGGATCTGAGTGAAGAAGCCATAAACGAAGACAACTACCATGGGTGATATAGCCCATTTCTAGAGCTAACTGAGGGACAACAATAACTTCGTCTTTGAAGAAGTCATCATATTGAAGTGCTTTACCACAGTGACAACATAAAAATCGGAGGCCAGAACCAACAGCTTCAAGAATCAGGCCTGAAGAAAGCACAATTTCTTCTTCTGGTTCTTCAAAATCCTCTTCAAAATTTTTCCCCGAATAGAACATATCCCTCATTAACTACAGCCCAATTTACTCCTGAAGCTAATTGTTTTTGAAATTTCTGATTTTCTCAATTCCAAAAAATAAAGTAAATTGAATATGTTGTCTATGTTGATTTGTAAAATGAAAATCCATCCGATTCAATACAATAACAAATTTATACCGTTAAATTAATTGGTCAAGAAAGAAATGGTTATCAATCGTTGTACCGGAGATTCCTTACTATGCTAAATACTGAATTTTCAATCGAATCGATGCTGACTACGCGTCTTTTCTTATCTCCCCAACTATCTAATGGCAAGATCTACTTCATCAGTGACATGGGAGGAGCTGGGATGAGTCTTTATTCGATGGATGCTAAGGGGAAAATTCCTCAACCACTCCTACCGAAAGGAATATCGCTTCAAAATCCCTATCTCATGGCAGGATATCTCTTTAAGGTCTTTCCAAACCTTTCTTGCATTTTAATCATGATGGACAAAGATGGAAACGAAAATTACCAACCGTGTCTCATTCCACTAGAAGGTGGCATTCCAAAACCTGTGTTTCCTGACCTCGAAGGGAATCAGTTGATATGTACAAAAACAGATATTGAACGTAATCTCGCATGGTTCAATATAGATAATAGAAAGACGCCCGAACGTGAGACGATACAAATCCATCTGGGAACGAAAGAGAAGCGTTCACTAGGTTCAAGTATATATGGTAACTTGTTTAACACAATAACCAATGACCTTAAGCAAGCTGTAGTCTCAGACGGTTATGGGTTTAGTGGAAACGCCTTGTATCTGTGGGATAGAGTATCCGGAACACGGAAGTTGTTGCAAGGGGATCCCATCGAGGAACGAGATCCAGAAGGGGATTATAAACCGTTATTCTATTTCAATTGTCACTACATTGCAAACGAGAAGGAAATTCTTTGCCTCTCGAATCGTTTCAGAGATACTTTTAGCGTAATAAGCTTTCCTTTAATTGATCCTAAGAATGAAAGAGAAGTAAATGTGGTAGGAATCGAACATGAGGGAGCCTTTGGAGAACTTGATAGGCTCCATCACATCCATAATAACCTCTATCAGCTTACCTATAATATTGATGGGTGTTCCTTTGCCTATGAGGTGGAACTTCAACAACAGGACGATTGCTATATCCTGAAAGTAGACCGAACTATCTGTGGATTACCACCACTCTCGAACGGCGTGTTACAATCAATTAGTGAGGAAATCTCTGATGGAAAGTTAGAATACGTCTTAAGCTTCTCTAGAGCAACAACACCCCCTCAAATATTCCGATTTGGGAAAAAATACCCTTCAGGCGATTACCTACAGATAACCAATGAGCAGATCCTGGGGATTCCGTCCAAGTTCCTATCTCTTGGGGAAGATGCTAGTTACACTAGCTTCGATGGATTGCGAGTCTCTGCACGGTTTTACATGCCATCTCCTGAATTGAATTTCTCAAAACCACGTCCATTGGTCATTTGGGTTCATGGAGGACCCACTAGCCAAGAACGCCCAGATTTTGGGTGGTTCAGTATGCCACTAATCCAGACATTGACTCTCAACGGTTTTGCAGTATATGTACCTAATGTCCGAGGGAGTACCGGATATGGACTTGAATATACCAAGAAAATTGAGAGGGATTGGGGTGGGGATGATCGGAAAGACCATGTGGAAGGTATTAAAGCATTGGAAAAGGACCCCCGCATTGATTCAAGGAGAAGGGGCGTAGGAGGACGGTCTTACGGAGGATTCATGACCCTTACTCTCATTACAAGGCATCCTGAGCTCTGGAGCGCTGGCGTAGACATGTTTGGTCCATATGACTTACCTGCATTTATGAGACGCCTACCGCCCACATGGCAAACTGGATTCAAACTCATCCTTGGTGACCCTGATAAAGAAGATGATTTAAAATTTCTCGTTGAACGTTCTCCAAGAACGTATCTAGACCAAATCCAATGTCCATTACTTGTGGTTCAAGGAAAAAACGACCCACGAGTTCTTGAAGAAGAGTCTAATGAGATTGTTGAGAACTTAAGGAAGAAAGGACACGTTGTGGACTATTTAATGTTTCCTGATGAAGGTCATGATGTCCTAAAGTTCAAGAATAAATTGGAATGTTTTACTAGGATTGTGGAATTCTTTAAGACTCATCTCTCTCCGTAGGAGACTTCTTTAAGCATGTATCAAACATGAAATGATAAAAATCTGTTTCAAAACGTAATTATAAAACATTTAGTCTAAAGGTTTCTAGAAGCGAATATTACTTAATAATTACCAAATTTATGTTATTATTTGAAAGATAAGTGTTTTATAGTCTATCTTCTCGAAAAATGATAAATTTATACTATAGAAGCTTTTTACATAGTACTTTATAGATTCAAATAGAGTACGACGGCTTATAAGAATGTCTCAGTTTTGTGTTACCAAAGAAACTGCTCAATAAAGAGAGCAGTCATAGTTACTTAGACCAATTTAAAGGTATAAATACAGTCCATGATAATTTTGCTTCCACTAAAAACGCAAAAAAAGTCATTTGAACATTATTGAAGCAAAAAAATGAGGTAGGGAGACATAGGGAAGAAACAAATAGAAAGGAGAACATCGGAACAATGTCACTTGAGCCATGGCAACTTGGCAATTATGCTGGCAGCCGACATGCCCGGGAATTAAATATTAAACACCTTCCTCGATGGTTGAGAGAGAGTGGAAAAGTTGTTGTAGTTTTAGGAGATCGTGTATCTTTAGACGATCCCGAAGGAGAGTTCTACCTGGAAGGTGCAAAGAAGCTAATTGAGAAAGGCGTATACACTATGGCCACTCCAAAAGCTTATGGAAAATTAGTATCTGAAGGAAAAACCCCGAAAGAATCAGCTAGTGTTCCTGAATTAATAAAGAAGATCGCTGATCGAAAATTTCCTAACTTAGAGACAGTTATGCTTTTTGGAATTCGTCAATATTATTTCCAATCTCAGGCATTACAGGCTTTGAAACATAATTGGAAAGGTCGAGTTATAAGCTTGGATCCTTTTTTTCAACCAAGTGCGACCTATAGTACGAGAAATGTGTCTCGAAGAAAAACAGAGGAGTG
>JAEOTI010000200.1 GCA_016839955.1 Candidatus Hodarchaeota archaeon
CCACTTTTTAGTTTAATGTCGGAAGAATGTACTTTAAGCCCAAATGATTGCTAAATACTACCCTCGTAATATGTTCATTTTCAGGTAACTTTTTCCCAAAATTATCCAGGGTAAGTGAATGTCAGATCGAAGTTACATGTGTTCTCGGTGTGAAAAGGTTCCTATGGATGTAAAAGAGATATTTACCGGTTGTAAATCATGTGGTAATCGTTTTTTTCGTATTATCGAACAAAATATAGATCAAGTAGCAGATAGTACAAAGGTCATTCATATTGAATCTGATGGGATCGCTGATATTCGAATTATTCGCCCCGGAGTTTTTGAATTAGAGATTGATAATCTCCTAAAAAGAAAGGACGCTCCATTAGTTATGTCAAATGACAAACCTGGAAAATATGCAATAAAACTATCGTAAATAACAAATCAGTCTTTTTCTTTCAATATTTTTCTCATTGCTCTAGTGATTTGTCGAACAGTTTTATCTGGAGCTTTTAATGAAAGATCTTTGATATTTTTAGGTAAATCCTCTTCACCATTAAAACAATAAATCTTTTTATAGTTCCCTTGTTGTTGTGTCTCTTCCAAATTTGTAAAAAATGATTCTCGCTCTTCTTCTGGTGCGGGAGGTATTGCAAACAAGAATTTTATTTCGTCTTGAGCAAGTAGTATGAATGCTCCCGATCCTTGAGAGAACACTCCTAGGGATAGGTTTTCAAAGTCTTCCCGAACTTCATTGATAATTTTTCTTGCTTTTTCAACATTTTTCTTAGTTATGTTGTGGTTTTCAGCTACTTCCTTAAGAATATCTAATTTCTTTTCTTCTAAACGAAATTTTAGCCATTTGAGGGCTTCTCGGGGGTTTCCATGAGAATAGGCATAAGCAGAGTCAATGTCTCCATCTGTCAGTGGCCAAATTTCACTTGATCTTGCTAATTGTCCATGGCGTTTCCACATGTTGTATAATGCTTGTTGAGAATAATCACGGATATCAGTTTTCGAAAATCGTTTTAGTAGAACTGGAGGATCAATTCTCTGAAGGACTGCGGGAGACGAGAATTCTAATGCTTTATCATATAAAGACGTAAGAGCAGCAAGAACAATAACAACATTTCTACATTCATTATAGATTCGTTTTAGGTTTTCTAAGAATTTTAATTCTGCATCTTTTCCAGAAGAAAGATATAATCCTTCCATTTCATCAACGAAAAGCACAAATGGTTTCTTTGCAAATTTGGACATCATTCCTAAACTTGCTAAAGCTAAAGCTTCATTTGCAACAATGGTCTCCTCTATGTCTAAATCTTTTGATTTCATTCCTGTTAGCCAGCGTAAAGCTGCCCGTTTACGATTATCATCCATTAATGCAAAAAAAGCCTCAATAACTAAAGCAGAAGGACCAGGGTTTTCTATATAGGCGTCTTCGATGCTTCCATTATACTTCTCATGCAGTTCATTAGCAACTTCCTCTAGTAAATTTACTCCATGAGATTTTATAATAGAGAAGTAGAGGTGAGAAAAAGTTTTTTCTGCGTCGGTAGGAGGTGTAACATAAGTCAAATATGATTTTTTATGTTTTGGATTGGATTGTTGACCATTGTTATTTCTTTGAACAATTGAATGAAAGAGGTGGGTTTTACCGAAGCCTGCATCTCCCAATATTGGAACTAACCTAGGCAAAGTTGACTTTTTGGTTGAATCGATGGCACGAGATAGAGCATCAAGCGCATCTACTACTGGTCTATCAAGAAATATTGTTTCTTTAATTTCAGGTCGTGAAACATAATTTGCAAAGGGATTATCTGCTAAGAGAGCTGATTCTTTAGTCATATCTTATATTACCCCCTCAACCATAACGTATGCGTAGTTTCCTCCAGTGGGATTTGATATGGTTCCAATTTCTGACTGTAGACCTGATTGTAATGTGATTCGACCTTCTTGATGTAGTTTTAAGAGGAAATCTTCAACTTTTTTCTCAGATATTTTTTCTTGTTCCATGATCTCCTGTTTAAGATCTCTGATTTTTACAAAAGGTCTCATTGAAGAAGCACGAATACGATATGAGTTAGAAACTACTTTATAGAACTCCTCTGTCGAAATTTCTTTCCCATTAAATGTATTTTCAAGATGTGCTAGTCCAAAGTCAGTAATTACATAAATATTACGAGTTTTCTGTTTTTTTTCAACTAAGCCCCGTTCTTCTAAAGAATGAACTATGTTTTTATCTTCTTCTCCTCGCACATAGTATCCTCTGGACGCTAACAATTGTATAACACGTAATAGACATATGTCCATAGAAGATAACCTCTACAGATATTTAGGTATTTATGATTTTGAGACGATGTGTTACTTTGATAATACACATCATAGGAAAAACTTTAGTCCTGTTCGCAGTAATTAACTCGTGTGTTTCAGAATGGAATCTAAAATCCAAACTGACGGTAATATTTTAAATATGCCGGAAAATATTAAGATTCTTGATTCAAAATCACAATTTGACGATATTTCAATATGGGATCAGCTAATTGAGGAATCTATAAATATTACGAAGGGATTAGAATTCCCTGAAAATATCAAAATTGGATCTAAAAGATTAGAATATTCTCAAGAATTTAAGAATATTCTAGTTTGTGGTATGGGTGGTTCTGCTATAGGAGGCGAGTATACAGAAACTTATTTACGAGATCACCTTCCCATTCCTATTTTCATAAATAGAAAGCATACCATTCCAAATTTCGTTGGACCAAATACTTTAGTAATTTCTTGTTCCTATTCTGGAAATACAGAAGAAACAATACGCAGTACTGTGACCGCCCTAAGTCGAGGTGCTCCTGTTATAGCCATAACTTCAGGAGGTATGATTGAAGAAGTCTGCAAACAAAAAAATTTACCGATAATAAAAGTCAAATCAGGTATGCAGCCTCGAGCAGCATTCCCCTTGTTATTTCCTCCAATACCAATACTTCTTTCAGAACTTGTAAATAAAAATATAGTTATTGAAGATTTTAAACATGTAATTAAAATTCTTCGAATCATGGAGTCCAAAATCGGAGTTCATTCAGAGATCGATCAAAATCCAGCAAAACAAATAGCCCTATCAATTGCAGGAAATCATCCACTCATTTGTTCGTTTATGGGTTGTTTGTCATATAGAATGCGATGCCAACTTAACGAAAATGCTAAAATGCCCGCGACGAATCTTGAGTTTCCAGAATTAGGTCATAACTTCATTGTAGCGTTTGAAAGTCTTGCTAGAAATCTTAAAGACTTCTCTTTGCTTCATTTAGATATTCTGTATAGGGAGCCTTCGATGGAAATCCGGTTCAAATTCCTTGAAGAGCTTGTGACAAGCTTAGGATTACCAATTCACACAATTCCCGCAGAAGGGGAAAATCTACTTTCAAGAATGCTCAGTTTAACGTATTTTGGTGATTACGTGTCGCTTTACTCTGCTATTCTTCGGGGATTTGATCCCAGTCCTGTTGATACTATTTCTCGTATGAAACTGAAAATAGAAAATGCGGTTCCATGGAAAAATACTGTGAAAACTCAATTTCAGAAACTTATTTTCTAGATAGTCAATATCACATTTCACGCATTGTTAGTAAAGCTGCAAAGGACTCAAAAAAGTCGCAGAGTTCGTCAATTTTTGGATGGTCTTTCAAATTTTCCCGC
>JAEOTI010000201.1 GCA_016839955.1 Candidatus Hodarchaeota archaeon
AGATTGATAGCTTGGAAGTGAATCCTTTAGTCCCTTCTCATTTTCGATGCGCTTTATCCATTCGCTAGGAATTCCATAAATTGAATAAATAATCCTATCAAGAGATCTCATAATTGAATTTTGAATATTATTTCCATTTTTACATTTTCTTTGCAGATAACGAGCACCCCCATTTAAAATTTCAATAGGAACTCTTGAATTCTTGTTGATTGCTTTCATAGGAATGGGAAGCTGTTTAATATGTCCTGGAAAAACATTCAAGCCACTACTAAGATACTCATTGAAATAGAAATCCATGAGGGATGAATTAATGAATGCAAGAATAGATCCTAGATTTGTTGGTGATAAATTATCATCTTGATAAACTGTACAACCTCTTTGATAAGCGGTTTTTTTTTCATGGGTATCAATATCGATAAATTCTTGTTGAAATATAGCATTATTAGATCTTTTTTGATTTAAATTAAACTTAATACCTCTACGCCGAGCTTCTATTTCAGATAGATTCAGAAGGCTTCTTTTTGGAATAATACAGCAGAGAGAATGATCTACATAGAATCCTTCAGTATCTAAAGCTCCAATTAGCCCTCTTTGTCCTGATACTTCACGGATAATGATTTTTTCTTGTTCAAAAAGTAAAGGAAAAGCTGGACGATTCAATAATTTTGAGTCATATAAGAGGAATCTATTATGATATTTAATGTCATAAGGATTCACATCTCGACCTTTTAGCAATTTTTTGCAGACTTCAGAAGGACAACCATTATTATTCCACGCACACTCTTGACTCCGATTTTTACAAGTTTCATTATCTTTTTGAAAAATTACACGCTTCACATACCCCGGTTGAGCCCCCCAACTCACATAACAAATATCTGATAGGGGAATGCTATTTTTATGAATGACATTCACTAAATTCTCTCGAAAACTATCCCAACGTAATCTAAACATGTAATTTGGTATTTTTTTGAAACTTTCTTGACAAACAGTAGTGTTAACACAATTTTGAAACTCCGTTATTAACGGATTTTCTTGAGGAACTGAAACGGTTAAGTTGTGCTCATTAGATATTTCATTTCTCCCCATGACAATTATATTCTTAGTAGTAACGCCCGGGAAGACCTTCCATTTTCTTAAATCAACAATCATATCTATACTAATTTTAGAAAGGAAATATCGCCGTATTTCTCGAGCATAACTCTCAGTAAGAAACTTATCAGGTAAAACAACACCAAAACTTGCATTTTTCTTGAGTAAGTCGGATATTATTTTATCTAGAAATAGTACATAGAGATCAAACCGTCTTTTCGCTGTTTTTAATGTATTTCTGAAGAAGTTATATTCTTCCCTGGTTAAACGCTCAATGTTAACATAAGGGGGATTTCCAACGATCAAATCAAAACCAGGGTTAGTTCTCTGAAAAATAGTTGGATACTCTTTTTTCCATAATAGAGGACGGAATCGCGGATTTTTTCCAGATGGAAATAAAATTTTTCCATGTTTTCCAAGATTAATTGGCTTTCCTGATGTTAAATTGGAATTTGATGTAAGGTTTGCAGGAATTTCTAATTCATGTGGGATATCTAATAGTGTATTCCCTACTCGAAAATTAGGAAAATCAATAAATTTATCTTTAAATAATAAATAATTTCGAAGTTGAATTCCGAATCTCAGACTTTCTATAGAATCTTCAGCGATGTCAACCGCATAAAGACTATTTTTTACAATCATTTGGGAAAGACTATCTTCAAACAAACCTAAGTCACTAATTTTTTGTTGTTGTGGACCTAAAAACGATCGTATCATTTCATAAGCTTTTCCTAGAAATATTCCACTCCCTGCTGCAGGGTCAAGAATTGTTAGATTTATGATTTCATCTAAATTGCCAGTTCTTAAGATTTTGTTCAATGTTTGATCGAGAATAAACTGTACAAGGCAATGGGGGGTGGAATATTTTCCTAAAGAAGAATTTGATAAATATTTTGAATCATATGAGCAATAATAATGAGAATAATCTGAAATTGTACTTAAAGCATCCCAAAAGTTACATTTTTTGAAAATATTTCTCATAGCATAAATTAATTCATTAAAAAGCTCTATTGAGATTGAAAGATCATTATATTTCTCGAAAATGTTTTTCAATTTATTTGATAATGGGAGTTGAAAAAGATTAGATTCAGAAAGTTCGTCAATTGATATTTTTTGCGCCCCTGGGTACTTTATCCTTCCTAAATGAGATTTTATAATAAGAGAGTTAGTAAAAAAGACCGTTAATGATTGTATATCATCTTTTTTATCAATGTTTTTTTTATACAGCTCTTTTACCAGAGTTTTTATTGGTAATGCAATATTTTGCCTAAGACTGTTATCTGGGTATTTTTGGTTCATATTTAACACGTCTTTACTTCTTACATATGCTGAATGGACTTAGAACCCAACATTTTAGCATGAAAATTTCATAAACTTACTCTATTCCTCCTGAAGAACCTTTCCAAGGTTCTAATGTAATAATAACACCAAAAAGAAGTATTAATGCACCTAAGAGGAAAAAAAATCCAGGGAATTCATTGAAAAAAATAATTGCAAGTATCGTTGACCCAACCGCCTCACCTAAGGTACCAGTTGATACAATTGGGGCCCTATAATGGCCCAAAGAATAGTTATAAAGGCTGTGACCTAAACAGGAAGGAAATACGGCGAGTACAATAAATATCAGATATTCAGTTTTGTCTGAAAGTAAAAGCGGTGCATTAATTGCTAAGCATCCTAAAAATAAAAAAAATGCACAAGAACCATATACAATAACAACATAAGAAAATGTGTTTAAATTTGAACGAGATTTTCTTCCAATAATAAGATATACCGCAACTGCTACTGCTCCTATAAATGCTAAGAAATCTCCATATAAAGTTTCAGTTCCTGAAGATGAGTCAACTAATCCTATGATAACGGCGCCAATGACTGCAATAATAATACCAATTACTTGGTTTGTGGTAATATTTTCTTTAAGAACTAATACGGATAAGAAAACAACGATTAAAGGTGAAGAATCAACTATTGTTACCGAAGCTGCAACAGATGTATACTCTAAAGATAAATTCCATGATGCAAAGTGGATTGCGAGGAAGAATCCGGAAACAAACAATAAAAATAAGCTCCTATCAGGTTTCAATTTCTTAATCTCTTTTGTCTGACCAAATAAAGTTCCAACAGTGAACATGATCACTGTTGCAATCATCAATCTCCAAAATGCAATCGTAAATGCATGAGCTTCACTTAAACGAATTAAAATAGCAGCTATGGAAACTGCACTAGTTGCAAGGATTAAGGCAAAGATTGGAGCTTGTTCTTCTAACGATTTACGAATCATGTCCTTAACGCTTTCCTCTAAAGTAATATTTTTATTATTTAATCCCATAGCTTAAAGGAGGAAGGATTTAAATTAACTACTAGCGAATAATGCCTTTTTATTTGATGAAGCTCTCTTTTTAAGGAGATTTGTCTTTTCTATATGATCAGAAACTTCCCACTCGGGAATATTTTGTTTCAATAAATTAGAAACTGCCTTTATAGATTCCATAAGGTCTATTCTAGCTTGTTCTTCATTTGAATGACGATTTAGAATTGCTACTCCACGAATGAAATCCGTTTCACCCACTAATTGTGATGCAAAGATACACTTCTTGTTGCCAGTGACAATTTGGTGAACACCACCATTTTCAATGAAATTGTCAGCCATGTCTTGAACAGCTGAAAATAATCCAGTGATCATAATTGGATCCCCATTTTCTATAAAATTAGGCCATGAAGGAGATACATGAGCAAGAGGAACTCCACAGGAAGAAAAAACAAAAATTTCTTGATCTCGGTGAACAGGAATACTATCTAGTCTTTCAGCAGGTTTTTCAATATCCTTATAGACAGTTGCTCTTTTTTCAGGATTGGATTGTTCTGTCCTTGAACTTATAGAAGGTTCCTTCCTAGTTATTTTTGATTTTAAACCTGAAAGAAACCCTTTAGTTTCTATTTGGTTTGTTGAAACAGAATCCTCACTGTTAACATCATTTGTAAAATCTTTTAGATGATCGATGTTACTGATGTTATCATCTACTTCATTTGAATTGCTTATTATTAATATTAAGCGAATACGATTACCTAGTGATGGCTCTACCGATGCCCCCCATATTAATTCTGCATCTGGATGAATTTTTCCCCGAACTAAATTTACTATCTCATCCGCGGCACCAATAGTAAATTCAGATCCCCCTGCAACAAAAACCAATGCTCGACTAGCTTCTTTAGCTGAGTTTATACCATCTAATAAGGGATTATTAAGAGTCCGTGCTACTACCTCAGCAGCTTGATTGGGGCCTTCTTCTGTTTCACCAACCCCAATTAATCCTACACCGCTATTTTCAACTACTTTACGAACATCAGAGAAATCAAGATTTACCAATTGGGGCATTGTAATTAGTTCGGTAATTCCCCTAACAGATTTAACTAAAACTTCATTAGCAATTGCTAATCCTTCGCGTACGGAAACAGTTGGGAAAATTCTCAAAAGGGTTTCATTAGGTACCAGCACAACCATATCAGAATGGCGATTGATAAGCTCCAGTCCCTCATCGGCATTTTTCTTTCTTACTTGTCCTTCCATGCCAAAAGGAAGAGTACAAATAGAGATTACTAGATTACCCATCTCTCGAGCTAGTTCCGCGACTACAGGAGCTACTCCTGTTCCTGTACCTCCTCCTAAACCACATGTAACAAATACTAAATTTCCACTGATTAATTCTTGTATTTTCTCAATATTTTCGAGCGCAGCCATTCTACCTATTTTTGGATTATTTCCAGCACCTAAACCTCGTTCTTTCTCAGATGGACCTATTAATAACTTCTTATGAGCTTTAACTGATAAAAGATGTTGGGCATCTGTATTGATCGCAATTGTTTCAGCTCCTTTAATACCTAGATCCATCAACCTATCAATGGCATTATTTCCACCCCCCCCTACACCAATTACTTGAACTTTAGGAAGTGATAATTCAAGGAATTGCTGAATATCTTCGTCTCCATCGAAAACAGTCTGTGAATCATCACTAATGGCTACTTTTGAATAAGTATTTTCTTGATTTTCCGCTAACTGAAAGAAAAGGTCATCTGGGAAATCACTCATTGATCTATTCCTCAGATATTATTTCTATAGAGCAGAGAAATATTGTCGGATATGATGATGATACTTTCGAGATGTTATCATCTCATTCTGATAGAAGATTTATTGAAAAAAGAGAAGATTATAATAATTTTTTTGCGATTTAAAAGAAGATTTTCTATTTACACAGATAAAAGATTAAGGATTAAGAAAAAAATAAGTATTAGGAACTGTGAGGGGAAGGAATATCTTGCACTGAACACAAATTGGCAAGCTCAATTAAAATGAGTTTCCCATTGATTCTAAAAAGAAAAATGGGAAATTAATGCTTATTGTTTTCCAGCCTGTTCTTCCACGAACTTGAAATATACCTCACCTAATTTTCCAAAAGCTTCAGCGACATTTTGTCCAGTCTTTGCAGAAGTTTCGAGGTATCTTGTTTCAAATCCTTGAGGAATGGTTTGTTCGGATAATTTCTCACAAAATTCTTGACCTTGTTCCGCAGTGACGCAATTTGGAAATTGGTCACGTAAATCGACTTTATTCGCTAAGATAACAACGGGAATGATTCCTTTACCATTATTTTTCCAGTACTCTTCCACCCAGCTCGTTAGGTTATGGTAGGACTCAGGACGTGTAACATCATATAGTAATAGACCGCCAAGGCAGCCGAGGTAATAAACAGATCGAACAGCTCCAAAACGAGTTTGACCTGCAAGATCCCATATTTGAAATTTTACAGTTTTGTTTTGAATTTCCTGTTCTTTGATAGCGAAGTCTGCCCCTATGGTCATCATATAGGTGGATTGGAATCCTTTTCCAAGATACCGCTCTCGAATTGCTGTTTTGCCGACTGCTCCATCTCCCATAAGGACAATTTTCATTAGAAAAACCATAATCATAAGCTCCTCAGTAATTTTAGGCTCTAAGGAATTTTTATTTACTACATTTGACTATAAGGGACTTTTTTTGTCTCTTAATTAATCTTCTATCGTAAGTTGAATGTGTTCCAATACAAATCTCATAAAAGATCTTTGGTATTATTGTATTATTTTGTCTTACTAATTTTGTCGTTATGTATCTTTTATTGTTGTTCAAATAGATTATCTATTTATTCTCTCTTAATTCATTTTGAGGATATCCAATTACTCCTAGAAAGTTTGTTTTTTTGTAAAAATAGGTTTTCAAGTATTCTAAATTACTCGTCCTACTAAATTTTACCTCTTACATAAAATTCCAGAATAATTTTGACAATTCTAAGGTTGAAATTTGAGTTAAATGGAGAAAAATTATTGCTCGTTGAAAACGTTTTAAAAAAAGAAAAAAGGACATTGTTTTAGTTTCTAATTTTTAACCTCAGATATTCTTTATTTCGATTCAACGTGTCAATAAATAATGATTTGATAATATCCTTTTTAGAAGGAAGGTGGGGATAGCCCATGGAATATAAAAAATGCCCTGAATGTGGGAGTGATCAGCTAGCTGAAGATAAAGCAGCTGGTCAAATCACCTGCACTAAATGTGGTATTGTTGTGGACACGATTATTGACAGAGGTGCCGAATGGCGAACCTATGAGCCACATGAGGAGAAATCTAGATCTCGTTCAGGAGCTCCTCTTAGTACTATGCAACCTGACCTAGGTTTGCGAACTCAGATGGGGGGTCTTCAAAGGGATGCGCGTGGAGGCCAACTAGATGCAGAAAGTCAATCGAGGTTTCGAAGGCTTTCAAGATTGGATAGTCGAACTCAAAGTTCTGAAACACGAAATTTGGCTACAGCATTACGTGAACTCCGTAGATTGAAAAGTAATATTGGTATTCCAGATAATGTCGCAGAAATTGCATCAATCTATTATCGAAAGGCTCTTAGAGGAGACCTAATTCGAGGAAGGTCAATAGATGGCATGATTGCAGCGTCTCTCTATATCGCCTGTCGTCAAAAGGAAGTACCACAAACACTTAGAGATTTGGCGTCCGTTTCAAATGTAGACCTAAAAGAACTTGGACGTTGTGTACGAATTTTGATCTCTGAACTTAAATTAAGACCAACACCTAGAGAATTTGATCCATTAGTATATCGTTTAGGAGACCAACTGAAAATAAGTATGTCTGCTAAAAGACAAGCCTGTGAAATTATTGAAAGGGCACGAGAAAAAGGAGTTACAATTGGTAAAAATCCCATGAGTGTTGCTGCTGCAGCTATTTATATATCAACTATTAGAACGGGTGAAAGAAGAACACAAGAACAAATTGCTAAAGTCGCCAAGACAACCCCAGTTACGATTAGAAGTAGGTTTAAAGAGATTATTAGAGCATTGAACCTTGAAGATTTAGAATAAGAGGACCTATGAGCTCAGTTTTGAAAATCGTTTGAAATAATCTACCATAGTTTTATCATCCAATTGAGCAGCATATTGCACACTAGATTTGGGATTTAGAGTTTCAAGTTCTTTTTCTAAACTATTAATTCGCTCCTGTAAATGTTCGTAAGGAAATTTCTCTATTAAGATTTTAATTCGGTTTAGAAGTGAATATGCAGGAAAATATTCGCCTATCCATATCGTTACTTTGGTTTGGACCATCAAGGTTTCAATTAATATAAATTGTAAGTTATTCCTTTCAGCAAAAGTAACAATCTCTGTAAGCAGTTCTCGTAGTTGAAAAATTGCATCTTGATTTCCTTTAATCGCTTCTTGGAGATATACTAGAGCCAGATCGTATTGAACACCCATAACATGCTCATGAGCTGGAATTTCTAAGGTAAGATCTAACGCAGATTTGTAATATTTGATTACTTGCTCAATTTTTTGATTGGCTAAAGCCCAAAGAGCTTCAATTTTTAGTTGAAACATTGAGCAATACTGTTCTAAATGACTGGGTTTTATAGCTAAAACTTCTTTTACTAAAGGTTCTGCTTTTTCTAGATCTCCACGATCCAAATACCATCTAATAAGACTATGAGCGGCTTCTGCAAGACCTTCGTAATCTTTCATTTTCTTATGCAAAGGAATTGCTTCTTTCAAAACTCTAATAGTCTCTTCTTTGTCCCAACGACGGTATAGTTCACCTAGATTTGTGAAAAATACTGCACGACCTAGTTCATCATCATTGGGAGTGTTTGCAAGACCCTCGTTCAAAACTTGTTCTGCTACTTCCCATCTACCCAAATAAATAAGATTTAATCCAATGTTATTTAGAGACGCAGTTTGATTTGGATCCATTTCATGACTTTTTTGGTATTTCTCAACTGCTTTTCCAAAAAAACCTCGGGAACCTAATGAAATTCCCCAATAACGAAAAATATCTCCTTTCAAAGGTTTTAATATATTATTATCTAAATTTAATTTGTCTATGTCATTAATTAATTCCAAAAATTCATTATCTGCAATTTCGAATTTTTTGAGGGAAATTAAGGAACCAAGGCGTTGAATCTTAAGCCAAGTTCTTTCAAATGTTTGATTTTCGGCAATATCTTTTAGTGTGTTAACTATGTAATCCAATACTTCATGAGGACCTTTCTGTTGCTGAATATCCTTCAATTTTTGCTTGTAATCCTCTAAAGGCATTCCTCTTCACCAACTTTAATTAGAAAGTACCCTACTCAATAAGTCTCAATCTTAATTACTTCGGTCATTATCTTTTCTTTAAGGTATGATTTTCGATTTGTGGACTTTTTTCACTAATTCCAACTTTAATCATTTTGTCTCCATTTTGGAGTTGATTAAAGATCGCTTCTCCTTCAATTGCTTTACCGAAAACGGTATGTATTTTATCTAAATGAGGTTGTGGTTCTCGAACTAGGAAAAACTGTGATCCTCCGGTGTCCTTACCGGCGTGAGCCATTGATATTACTCCAAGGGCATGTTTATGCTCATTAGTATTCTTATTGGTTTCACAAGGAATTTTGTAACCTGGACCTCCGGTTCCATCTCCTTTAGGACAACCACCTTGGGCTACAAATCCAGGGATACAGCGATGGAAAGTTAGGCCGTCATAAAATCCGTTTTCAGAAAGGGATACAAAATTTTTGACGGTGTTAGTGATTTCATCAAAGAATTCAATCACTATATTGCCATATTTCGTTTCTATCGTTGCTTTAGTCATTTTAATCACTATATTGCTATGTTTCGTTTCTATCGTTACTTTAGTCAATATAATTGTTTAAAGTATTGTTTAAACCAATAAAAAATTGTGTGATCTTATCATCTCTTGAAACGTTATGTAGTGCATTAATATGGTTTTCAGAATAATTCGTTTCAATTTTAGTAATCCTGCTGAAAATCTAGCTGCTGAAGAAAGTGCTGCTATTTCAGCACAACAAGAGCGTTCCCCACCCACACTTCTATTTTGGTCGAACCAGAATTCAGTTATTCTTGGTAAATTTCAATGTTGGAAACAGGAGGTATCTTTAGATTCGTGTAAAAATTATAATACTTTCATCCTCAGAAGATTTTCTGGTGGAGGAGCAGTTTATCATGACCAAGGGAATCTAAATATCTCAATAATAATTCCTCTTGAAAAAAATAAACCGATTATTGAAAGTTTTCGAATTCAAAAGGCAATTCACCAAATTCTTGTAGATTCAATTAGAAATCTGGTTGATCAAACTGAATTAATTCCAGAAGGCGGATTACACATTGCTGGACAAAAAATTTCAGGGTTTGCAGGCGTAATCAAGAAAGGACTTGTTTTTTCCCATTATACATTACTCATTAACGTAAATCTCAAAGTGTTGTCTGAAGTACTTAAAGTTACTAAAGATCTTCCAAAAGGTTGTGTAAAGAGTCGTCATTGGCCTGTTCAGAATCTAAATCATTATTGTGGTAAACAATTAGATCGAACGGAAATAATTAAGAGTTTCTCTGAAGAATTTGAATTAAGATTTGAAATTTCATTAGAAGAAGGTTCTTGGAGTAATTATGAATTCTCAGAACGTAATTCTTTATTACAAACCAAACATTCGAATCCTCACTGGATCTTTCAACGATAACCCTTCGAAGATTTATTGGCAGAAATTTGTCACAAAACTCATACTTAAAACAAACTGACATCTAAATAGTGGGAATGAAAGCGAAATGAAATAGCTTAAGTTAACAAATTCCCATGTATGCAGTTTTCATTAATTATTAGAATTATTTCCTCTAACTTTTATTAATACTTCTCTAGCTTTAGAATTTCTGCTTTGGAAAAAGATTTTTCAACCAAATGTTGAAAGTGGGTAAAAATGTTAGAAATACTGAAACCTGATGGATCTGTGGACTCCAGTCGAGAACCAAAAATACCTGATGAAATTTTATTAAAAATGTATGAAAACATGGTTTTTATTAGACTTCTGGATGAAAAGCAACTTCGTCTTCAACGCCAAGGACGAACTGGATTTCATATTTCATGGAAAGGGCAAGAGGCTACACAGATTGGATCTGTAACAGCATTGAATGATTCTGATTGGATCTTTCCAGCTTATAGAGAACCGGGTTGTGCTCTTTATCGTGGAACACCAATTATTGATGTAATGAATCATTATTTTGGAAATAAAGCGGATCCCCAAAAAGGACGTCGAATCCCAGGTCTATGGGGAGATAAACAAAAGAATTTCGTAAGTCCTTCAGCTCCAATTGGAACACAAATTATTCACGCTACTGGTGCAGGATATGCAGCTAAGTATTTACAAGATGGAAGCATAACCCTTGTTTTCTATGGAGATGGTGCTACTTCTAGTGGAGATTTCCATTCAGGACTGAATTTTGGTGGGATCTTCAAAACGCCAACCATATTCTTATGTCAAAATAATCAATATGCTATTTCAGTTCCAAGGCATAGACAAACTGCTGCGGAAAGTATTGCGGTAAAAGCTAAAGCTTATGGCGTTCCAGGGATGCAAATCGATGGAAATGATGTTTTAGCAGTATTTAGTGCGGTTTTAGAAGCAGCAGACCAGGCAAGAAAAGGAAATGGTCCAACGTTAATTGAGGCGGTAACTTACCGAATTGGTCACCATACATCTTCTGATGACTCTACACGATATCGAAGCCAAGAAGAAGTCGAAAAATGGGAAAGAAAAGATCCAATTCAACGTTTTCAAACGTACCTTCTCAATAAAGGCATTTTATCCAAAGACATGATTAGTGAAATCAGAATCAACTATGATAATTTGCTTAGTCAAAAAATAAAGGAATCAGAGGCTTTTGGACATCCAAACACAGAAGAAATCTTTACAGATGTCTTTGAAGAAATGCCCTGGCATCTCCAGGAACAATTAGAGGAACTAAAACGAGTGAAGGGGGTTGTTAGATGACAGACCTTACAATTGTTCAAGCAGTCAATTTAGCATTAGATCAAGAAATGGCGAGGGATGAGAACGTTATTTTACTCGGGGAAGATATTGGAGTCAACGGTGGTGTCTTTCGAGCTACAGTAGGATTAATAGAGAAATATGGGGAAAATAGAGTGTTAGACACACCATTGAATGAATCAGGAATTATAGGTTTCGCAATTGGAATGGCACTATATGGATTAAAACCGATTCCCGAAGTACAATTTGCAGACTTTATTTGGCCCGCAATGGATCAAATCCATTCCGAATTAGCGAAATATCGCTATCGTAGTGGAGGTCAATATACAGTTCCTTTAGTTATTCGAGCTCCTTATGGGGGTGGAGTTCGTGGCGCACATTACCACTCACAGAGTCCTGAAGCTTATTTTACACATACCCCTGGTTTGAAACTTGTTATTCCGTCAAATCCGTATGATACTAAAGGATTATTATCTGCAGCTATCCGTGACCCTGATCCGGTCCTCTTCTTTGAACCTAAACGAATTTATCGTGCTTTCCGTGAGGAAGTTCCTGACAGAGATTATCAAGTTCCATTAGGAAAGGCATCAGTGGTTCGAGAAGGATCTGATGTGACCTTATTATCTTACGGGGCAATGCTTCATACAACTCTAGAAGGTGCTCAGATAGCTGAAAATAAAGGAATAAATTGCGAAGTATTAGATCTGAGAACACTAATACCTTTAGATATTGAAGCTATAGAAAAATCAGTAAAAAAAACTGGTCGTGTAATCAGTGTTACAGAAGCTCCAAAAACAACAGGTTTTGGTGCTGAATTAAGTGCTCTTGTATCAGAACGTTGGATTGAATATATGGAAGGACCCATTTTACGAGTAGCTGGTTTTGATGTTCCTTTTCCCTACACATTAGAACACGATTATCTTCCCTCTGGACCTCGTATATTAGATGCTATAGAGCAAGTATATAATTTTTGAAGAGGAGAGAATATATTATGGCTTATGAACTTAAATTTGCTGATATTGGGGAAGGTATTCATGAGGGGGAAATCCTGCAGTGGCATGTTAAGGCCGGAGATCAAGTCAAAGAAGAACAACTACTAGTTGAAGTTATGACAGAAAAGGTTACTGTAGAAATTACCGCTCCAGTATCAGGGAAAATTAGTAGTTTAGGAAAAGAGGAAGGTAGTATAATCAATGTTGGAGAAATTCTTGTTACTTTTGAAACAAATGATGTTGTAATAAATGAAGAAAAAACATCAACATCTCCTGTAAAAGATGAAGAAAAAGATGACTCACTCTTTACTCCCTCAGCTCCATTTAAACATATTTCAACTCAAAAATCTGAAAAGAAATCATTCCTTGAACGTCCACTTGCTGCTCCTGCTGTACGTCGCTTTGCACGAGAAAAAGGTGTCAATCTCGAAGAAATCCTCGGATCTGGACCTATTGGACGAATTACGAAATCAGATGTAGAAAAAACTCTCCCTACAACTCCAAAGAAAGTAAAATTGCCTTCCCAAAACTTTGTAACAGGTGGAGAAGAACGAATACCAATTAGGGGAGTTAGACGATCAATTTCAAAAGCTATGAGGAAATCTAAGGATACTGCAGCACATTTTACTTATTTTGATGAAGTAGA
>JAEOTI010000202.1 GCA_016839955.1 Candidatus Hodarchaeota archaeon
ACATCCATTCTCCTGAAACATTCTTACTAAACTCATGTGAGTGGCATTTCAAGCATGTGTGGTTGCACCCGGATTGATAAATCGATAAATAATCTTCAGGACGAGAAAGATGAAATGACTTGATTAATCGTTCAAATGAGTCTAATTCTTTATTTTTCCTTAAAGTAACTTGACAAGCAGGTTTTTGTGACCCGTCTGACAATTTTACCAAACAGGAGCCACGTTCATAACCTTGTTGGACCATTGAGCAGGTTTTTGTTCCAGAAGGCACTCGAATCAAATCAATTGAGCAATATTAAATGACGTACTCCCCATCTTTCATTATCATTTTCTCTGAACCATCAGCATACTTGACTATTGCTGTTGGTTTTCTCACTAGGAAGTCTAAATGGGTGTTACTTGCATTCATAACAATGCCCGGATAGTCAAGATTGTGTCCCACCGCGATATGGATCGTTTTAATCTTTTCAGTCTCTACAAATTCCTCATGAACCCGTGCTTTGTCATTTAAACCAAAAGCAAACTCTCCAATATGTTTCGCCCAATCATCGGTTTCTAATGCGTTCTCAACATATTCACGAGCTTCTATATCATCGCAAGTAATTGAAACCACCCGACCATTCTTTACTTCAAGAGTGATTGGAGCAGGAACTTCTCCTGGAAATCCTCCCATTGCAAAATCACAAACAAAAACACCGTCCCATTTTGTCTCATCCGGACCACATAACACTTCTCCTGTTGGTAAATTCATCCATTTCATCGTTTTCCAGTTAATTCTCGTCTCAGTATACCAAGTCCGACCTTCGACACCAACTCGACAATCGGTTCCTGCGGGAGTTGTAAGATGAATTTCAACTGAATCATTCAAGATATGAATTAGTTTTTCAGCAAAACTCTGAAGTTGACGATGTTCTTCGAATGTAAGAGCTAATGCACCTTCCGTGAGCATATCTAATGTGATTCCGGGACAATGACCTAATCTCTTCTTTCTGCGTGTTTCGAGTTTTACTAATTGAATTCGGAAAGGAGTCTCCTCGCCATAACCTCGAAGAAAATTGATAATGATATCGATGTTTGGTTCAGTAGCAGTAATGAATTCAATTAAATCAGAAGGAATGTGTTTTCTAGGTTCAGTAGATGTCTTTAGGACAAAATTGCGCACCCACAAACCTGCCTCTAGAGCTCCTTTTGCAAAAACGGATGCTACATCTTGTCGAACATCATCTGACACTATCAGTAGTCTTTCTCCTGAGACAGCATCGAGAACAGCTTCAATGGCAGCTTTTGCTGCTTGTGTTGCCTTATCGTGATCCAATCTAAACACCAAAAATAATCTAGAGATATATCATTTCATTTCAAGTTTAGATGAAATTTCTTTTTGAGAAAAAATTGTTCTTGCAAGAATGGAAAAAATAAAGTAATTATCGATCCGTTATTGAGATTGAAGAAAATTGTCCTTTACAATCAATATTATATAATCAAGGACTTAGTGTAAGTCTTTTAAGAGCCAATTAACAAATATTTAATTGCTTAGAAAACAAGTTAGAGGGGAATAGATGCTTTTCTTATTTAAACTCGTTCTTAAATTGGCTCTATTCAATTCACTCCAATGGCCAAAGGACATTCTCAACCCCGATGACTGGAAAGAATTCCTATTAGATTTTACTCGTGAATTTGGTCCTCTTGGCGTTATCTTTGCAATGATTGTGCAAGCAGTAATTACGCCTATTCCTGCGGTGGCAGTTATTTTTCTCGCTGCAGAATCGTTCACAGAGGAGTGGGGGTGGCCTTTCGGTTTTCTTATTGCAGTAGGCTCTGTCACAATTGGATCAGTTCTCGGTGCGATCCTCTGTTACTATATAGGTCTGAAAGGTGGGAGACCAGTAGTTCAAAAAATCATTCCGGAGAGTGATATTCGTAAGGGGGAAGAGTGGTTTGATCGTTGGGGTTCCTGGACCCTTTTGATAACTAGAAGTATCCCAATTTTCCCAGCGGATCCTCTTAGTTATGTTGCAGGAATTGTAAAAATGCGATTTCGAGTTTTTCTAATTTCGATTATCATATCAAGTTTCGTTTCAGCACTTCTATTTGGAATCATAGGACTCTTTTATTTTGAATTATATGAGGATAATGAGGCCATCAAGTGGGCTACTGTGATTTTCGTTGCTATTTTCTTTCTTGGCATGATTTGGTATCTTACTAGCGCCATTTATAGAGGAATTAAAGAAAAAAGAATTACTTTTAATCCAAAAGTAATAGAAAATGACGTCGAAAACAAACAGACTAGTAACCATCAGACTACGACTTCTAACCAAACAAAATAGTTATTTATTAAGTGGTTCAACTTTTTGACTCAAAATATTAATAATTTTTTGAATGTTAAGCTAATTCTTTGTTCAAAGTCTTTAGCAAGAAGAAAAATTCTTGAAGCTGGAGAGATTCCTCTCAAAGTCAAAAATTGTAATATTCATGAAGCTTTACAAATTGGAGAGACACCAATAGGCATGGTTCGACGATTAGCATATTGTAAGGCTCTTGAAGGTACGAAAGGGGAGACTTCGTGTTATTCCATTGGAGCAGATACCATTATTTTAGACAATTCAGAGAGAATCATTGGTAAACCAACAAACAAAAGAGATGCAATGAAAATTCTTGGTTCTTTATCAAACAAGGTACATTATGTATTTACAGGACTAGCCCTTATCTTCAAAAATAATTCTAAGCTTATAATTCGATCAGGACACTGTAAAACTTTGGTTTCATTCCGAAATCTGAATGTCCAGGACATTGAAGCCTACATTAGTGATTACAACGTCATTAATAAAGCAGGAGCTTATGCTATACAATATGGCGGGGAAAGAATCATCCAAGAGATTGATGGTTGTTGGACAAATGTTGTAGGGCTTCCATTTGGACTCTTGGGAACTCTCTTTCTTTCTGGGACTGGTAAAACTTTTATTGAAGTCTTTCAAAAAAACAGAGGTGAAAATCCAATGATAACATGTTGGCAAGCAAAAAAAGCAACCGGTTCATGTAATCTTGGTTTTTGTTGTCCTTTTAATGAAAAGAGTTTTTTTTTCTAATTGAATATGAAATATACGCTTTTTGTCCAGAATAATAATACTTAATAACAAGTTCTACACCTTATTAGGAAGCTAGTATCTGTTATGTTCAATTGATTTTGAACCTAGATAACTGAACACAGGGAGCTGGAGAACGGAGGTGAAAACCCATGGCACAAGCAAGAATCCCGCAATCTCTCGCAGGCGATAAAAACGAAAATAAAAATATTCTATCATGCCCATGGTGTAATAATGAAATAACAAACAACATTCACACAGTTAGTAACACGGTAAGGTTTACATGCGAAAACTGCAAATTGGATGGTTATATCACTAGATTACCAAAAGGTGTGACAATAAGAGATTTTCAATCACGTAAGACGATAGCTTAGGGAAGGGAGATTTTTTACTTGGCTTTTGCTCTTTGAGCTTAATCAAGTAATAGGCATCAAAATGAATTTTCTAACACATATTGTTCATCTTACTTATCTAAAATTGAATACACATAGGTATCTAAAACTTCAGATAGTTTAGTTGAGTATTCTTTGTACTCTTCTGGGATTTCTTCCCTTGGATTTTCGTCCATTAGAAACTTATTAGCAGAAATTCCCCATTCTTGACAATAGTCCAACCAACTCTCTGGAACTCTCTCAGGGGGAGATTGTTCTAAGAGGATCATCGTCATTAAACTCCAGGCACGCGCGGTACTATCAGGGTTATATCCACCACCCCCTGCTAGAAACAGACGACCATTTGCGTATTTATGAGCTAAATCATGGATTTTTTCAACAAGGTATCGATAGATATTCGTCGTTAATTGCAAATGTGTTATAGGATCGCTATAATGGGTGTCTGTTCCAGCTTGTAAATAAATAAAATCCGGTTTATATAAATTGAAGATTCTAGGGATGTTTTCATCAAAAACTTCTTTGTAGAGGGAATCATTTGTGTAGGGGGGAAAAGGAATATTGATACTATACCCTTTACCTTCACCTTCTCCGTTTTCATTAACATAACCAGTACCAGGAAAGAAAAATGGCGCAACCTCGTGAAGAGAAAGGGTTAAAACTTGAGAAGTATCGTAGAATGCCTCTTGGGTGCCATCACCAGCGTGACAGTCAATATCAAGATATAATAACCTCCAATCAGGCTTTTGTTGTTTGATATGTTTCAACGCGATCACAGGGTCATTATAGTAGCAAAAACCACTCGCTCTTGAATGATGGGCATGATGAAGCCCGCCAAACAGGGCTATTCCGTGATCAATTTCTTCTTGAAGAATTGCTTCAATTATTTCTAATTGCCCTCCTACAAGCATGCTTGAGGATTCATGAACCTTTGGAAATATTGGACAATCACCCGTTCCAAAACCAAAGGATAGATTATCACCACCCTCAGCACTTAGTCTTTTGAGCTCCGAAATGTATTCTTTCGTATGAAATAAATTCAATTCTTTTTCTGTTGCCTCTCTTGGTTCAAAAACTTGGATTCGGTCGGATTCAAAAAGTCCTAAGTCTTTTACTAGTTGTGAAACTATACTAAATCGTTTTTCGTTCCAAAATGGATGGTCAAAGACATCTTTTGATAGGTCAATAAATGGATCCAGTGATAAGAAACCAACTTTTGATGCCAAACTAAATACCTTCATTCAAAGTATGAATAGATAATTGTTCTAAAGTGATTATTGTCGATAAAAACCAAAGAGCAAAGAAACATTCTAACCTACATGGAAACACTTTTTGACAAGTTTTAATTTTTTGAATTTAGGTAAAAATAGTTCTCCATTCTTAAACAGGTTTTATTATGAGAAAAAAATCTTAAGACCCCAAGGAGCAGCGACTTAAGCGATTGAATTTATATTAGAACCTTTTATTATACAAATTAATTTAGGAACAATAGCAAAAATGAATGAAACAATTTGCCCATCTTGTAATAAAACTATAAAAGGGGTCCAAAAGTATTGTCCATTCTGTGGAGTACCTTTAACTTCTGTAGAACAACATAAACCTTCTCCCACAGAACAATTACAATCAAAGCCTATTGAAGACGATTCTACAACTTGTTTTTCTTGTGGAAAGAAAATTCCAACAAAAGACGATTACTGTAGTTTTTGTGGAGCAGAAAAGTACAAGCTTCAACCACCTTCAACAACTTCAACTGCTCAAAACACAGTACAATGTCTCAAGTGTAAAGGAAAGAGTCCAATAAACTTTAGTTACTGTCATCAATGCGGCCACCCCCTTCCCCAGGGCTTATCCGGTGTTGATGAGTTCCTTCAAGGTAAAAAATTTAGCGGTTTTGAAATCCCTTTAACATCTCTAGCAATACCTTTGATTAAACCCTCAGATGCAGTGTTACTAAGCCATATTGTAGATCAACAGGGTTCAAAATCATCCTTTCCTTATAAAGTTAGAATGCTTACAACTCCAAATTTTGGAGTGGAAGTCCAAACAAATAGTTCACTGACAACTGCAATAACAAAAACTCTAAGTTCAGGCAATCTTCTAAGTTTTATAGTTATAACACTCTTAGTTTCATTAATTTATTCTCTTTGGATGACTGTTCTAATTTCTGTTGAAGAAGAAGATACCATTCTTCTTTCAGAATTGTCTACGGCTCTAGCGAAGGGCATTTTCCCTAACAATTTCAAAGATCTTGAAACATCCCTAACAACGGAACGATTTTCCGCCATATATGTTGAATCTATCCCTTATTCAATTCTTGTAGCTATTATCTTGGTTGCTCCAAGTTTTATCCTATCAGTGCTAATTTTCAAAAAAGATGAATCTCTTATAGAATATCGCGTGACCCCTTTTTCGGTTGGTTTTTCATTCATTTTTTCTTTGATTGTACCAGCACTTGTTCAACCTGGTTATCCCACCTCTAGGGAGCAAATTCCCCCTAAACATCTCAGTCGCTCTTACGCAATAGGACTTTCTGTAACTGAAGGATTTACATTTATTCTCTTTTTACTTGTTGTTGGACTAACTACCGGTGAATATGATATAGGGTTACCTGCAGATGTTTCTGCACATCTAGCACTTGCATTTATTTTTACAGCTTGGGCATGTCTTTTTTTTACCTTCCCGTTTGCAAACCCTATGTTCAGAAATGTCTTAAACTATCACAGTCGAATGTATTATCTCTTTTTAGCTATGACATCTATTTTCATTCTTTTTTACTGGTTTTTCTATGG
>JAEOTI010000203.1 GCA_016839955.1 Candidatus Hodarchaeota archaeon
ACTTACTTCTACGACAAAGATCGCGGCATTTATACTCCTTTATTTCAAATTTTAGCTGCACTAATATATCCATTCGTTGGAGATGAGTTTATTTCATTAAAAGTGTTATCATTTCTGTGTAGTGTATTAATACCGTTTATTGGTTTAGTTGTTTTCGTAAATTTAAATTCAAACATAAGAACAAAAGACTGGCAATTACCAATTGTCTTTATGTTATTTATGGTATTTCCTTGGGCCACAATAATGTCATCAGTAGCCCTGGAAGATTCTATTCTTGCTTTTACATTCTTATCTGCAATACTATATATCATTTTAGCAAAAAAAAGGGATTTTAACTGCATTTACTTGTTTTGTGGTGCAATTTTTTTATCTTCATGCTTTCTTCTTAGATATTCTTCTGTTCTGTTAATCATTACTACCACAATTTGGATATTCCTTTTATTTTGGATTAGAAAGAGGCAAATTTCTCAGCTTCAAATAAAAAAAATACTTTTTTATGCCATGGTTGGACTTCTTACAATTCTGCCTTGGTTAATGCGGAATGTGGTTTTATTTGGCCAAATTCTCAAACCAGGGGTTTTTGATCGTTTTGCATTTTCCTATTTTTCGACCCATTACCCCCTTATTTTCTATAGACTTCTTTATATGGATCAAGGGTTCTTAGGATGGCAAGTAGTTCTTTATTGCACAATTGCACTTGTTTTTTCATCTTGGAGAAGAAATATTGATTTATCATTATGTTTAATGATAATGGTGACTGTTCCAGCAGGTCTTCTGCCTCTCTTCATATTTCAATCACTTCAAAAAAGGTTTTGGATGCATATTTTAATTGTCATCCCCTTATTCATCGCATTAGGGACAAATCATAAGGTTTTACTTGGGCCTCTCATTCCTTTAATAGCTTATTATGTACCGATTTCATCACGAGAGTTAGAACAGTATTGGTTTGTTGATTTTTCAGCAAAAACCTATCCAGAAGGATTGAACATCCCAATATTCGTGGAATTCTCCATTAATGTGATTGATCCCCTTTTTCTATTGTCTTGTGCTTTAGCAATCATTTTTATGATTTGTCTATTTTTTCTTGTAAGAGATTCAAAATTAAATTTATTTTCTCGTTTTCAGATTTCGGAGTTGGACTTGATAACTCAACTGTATAACTCACAACAACGACTTTCAATTGTGAGTGAGAAGAGTAATATAACTTTGAGCATAATACTCGCTTTGAGTATGTTTCTATTGATGGATATCAGCATAAGAATGCTAGGGGATAGGTATGTATCTTATGCTCTAATTTTTTCTTTTCTGAGCTTATTCCGAATATATCAACATCTTGATAGATACACAAACCACCCTCCAATAGAAAAATGGTATAAGGAGAAGCTTATAGCTCAAATTTTGGTACCATTAATGTGTTGTATTGCGATCATAATTTCAGCATTTTCTAAACCCCGTTATATAATCATAATTTTCACAACATTTCTTCCAAGTACTGTTTGGAGTCCATTAGATTTTAAATTTCTAAGTCTTATTGTACCTTTTCTTTTTAATATATGTTTTCATTATTTTCTATCTGCAAAAGAACCTTTTAAAGCGGTTTACATTAAGAGTTTGATTTTTTCCATCGAATCTGGAACTATTTTAACAATTTTATACAATGCTGCTCAGAATATTCATTCCCCCCTTTCTTTATTCCTTGAGGAAATATTTCTAAGTATTTATTCGGTGCCTTTACATAATCTATTTGGAAGAACGATTTGGACTGTGCTATTTTTATTACTCTTTTGGTTTGCCTCTTGGAATACAGTTAATTATAAGCCTTTTAGCCTGATAAGAAATCTGAAGGATTTTGTTCAGAAAAATCGGGGTTTTAATTCATTACAGTAAAAGTCAAAAGAGAAATTTCTCTTGTTGATTAATTGAAGGAGCCCATTTATGGTACCAACTGATTCTATATTTCGCCCTTCTCTGTCTTTAGCTGATTATTTATACACCATTTATCTCCTACACTATCACCAGTATATGGGGAGGTATAGATTAGCAAAATATTTGAAAATTTCCGATGCACAAACACGAACTATCCTCAGGAAATTGGTTGAAGGAAAACTGGTTTCGAAATTCAATCAAAGACTTGGCCACCAATTATCTTATTTGGGTGAAGAGGTTTGGAAAAGGTGTCAACGATTTCTCCAAATCCCTTCACAACGGATCCATTTAGGAAATAAATATACACTAGGAAAAAAAGATGCTGTAGTTTGTGTTGAAGGAACTGGGATTGAACAGCTTAATACAGTAGTTCTACGGGATGAATCTCTTCTGAATGGAGCATTAGGATGTACTGTATTTCTTAAAGTACAATCTGGCCAGTTATTTCTACTAGATGCAGTTTATCCCCCTCTACCAAAAGTAACACTTTCAGACAGAAAAGCTAGAAGAAAATTGATGTCTACCATCTCTGGTATTTCCTGGTCAAAAATAGTGGTTATAGTCGGTACAGCAAATCATGTTATCAATGCCCAAATTGGAGCAATTGCTGCTGCACTTTTATTGGTACCAGAAGAAATCAGACAATTTTTTCAAAATTTAATCTAAGTTAAGCTAGTTGATATAAATCGGAATATTTGCTTCACAGGAGGGACAGTGTTGAGTCATAACATCAAATTTCGGTTCTATCTGGTAGATCAATCGCCTGATCAGTAGTGTGTGACAATTTGGGCAGTAAGTGTTTTCTAAAGGGTGGCCTGGCACATTTCCTAAGTAGACAAAATG
>JAEOTI010000204.1 GCA_016839955.1 Candidatus Hodarchaeota archaeon
CAAATTGAGCATTTTCGAAGAGGTGGGGAATTTGGCTATGAAATAATCAATACTTCGGTAGCAATATCTGGAATCATACCTGGTCCTTTTGGCTTCCAATGTTTTCTTGCTTTAAATTCGTTACAAGGTTACATGAACCTCACTAATGAAGCAAATATTCTTTATTTATCTGCAAATGGTAATTTTGATGAGATACGGAAAAATCTCTTTGATCTACCTGAAATTGAGAATGTTATTCGAAAAAACGAGATGAGAGCAGCGCTAGATAGGTTACTTGAGATTTTCAATGTTTTTCTCTACATAATAACTGTCCTTTGTTTAATGATGGCGTTTGCTCTAGTATACAATACAATCTCTATTAATATGCAGGAAAGACGGCGTGAATATGCTACTATGCGTGTTTTAGGAACTTCAATGAATACTATATTCCGGTTATCGACTGTTGAGAACATTCTCTTAGGTATCTTTGGAGTTCTAACTGGATATATTTTCGGTTACTTGTTGTCATATTTTCTTTTAGCGGATATGTTAACAGAAGCAGTACCGGAATTTTCCTTAGAACTACATATTTTTCCTGAGACATTGGTTATTGTGGGAATACTAACAATTATTACTGTATTTCTTTCAGAACTGCCGTCAATACGCTATGTAGCGAAGCTTGACTTAGCAAATGTTACCAGAGAAAGAGGTACTTAGTTCAAACTTGGCAAAAATAAGTCGTTTCTTCTTCCCTTTTTTTTGTTCCAATAAACCCCCGACTAGCTAAGTCTTCGATGTTATCAGATGCTTTTGAAACACCCAGTTTAGCTTCTGTTGCAATTTCTTCAATAGTACCTTCTTGAATAGCAACAATAGCTAACGCTGTAGAATGCAATGGATGTGGTAAATTAAATATTTCATCAGTTGTTAGTATTTTTGTTGGTTTAATTGACTTAGATTGATCAGTAATTACCGCTCCTAATATTTCGTGGGTTGTAGTTTTAAATGTGGAGAAGATGCTTGGAATTGACCATTTATCAGTTATTTGATCTCCGAATTCCTTCATAAATCGTATTCCTAGCGTTTGTATTATATCTTCGGGGGATTTGGGGAGATCTGTAACGAGAACTATTCGAAAAAGCCCAAAGGAGCGAATATGATAAGAGAAACCTTCAGCTTCAATTGTTTTCATCTCCGATTCATTTTCAGTGACTTCAGCTGTAAAGGCTTGTAGCGCAGTCATTAGTGCTCCGACAAGCTGTTCATCAGGTATTCCTTCAGAAGTTTGAAAATACTCAGAGAACATCGTCTTACCGTTATAATCAATAATGTATATTGCATAGATGATCATTTAACTCGGTTCCTTAGTTTCATCAAAAAGAATTGGAATTAAACTAACTAGAGTTGTTGAAAAAATATGTTCGGGTTGTTCTAGAGTATAGATCATCCTAAATGATTCCTCTCCTCGTAAAACCATGATAGCTTCTTGAAATTCTGTTCGTTGAAGTTCAAGATCTGTAGGAATCCACCCAAGAAATTTGACAACTTTGTCTCCAATATCTTGAACAAAGAGTTTTTCGATTAATTCCTGAATTTCTTGTTTTGTCTGAGCATTTTCAACAGTATCCATAGGAATAAGGTTGGCTAAAACCAAAGTTCGGTTTTTTAATTGTTTGTAAAGACCTGAGATCATTTGTGAAGTACCAATGAGATCTGCATTACTAAGTTTAACAACGAACAAGCTTGAGTCACTGATCAACATAATATTAACAGTACTATAACCTGTTCCAGGAGACCCATCAATAATCGCATAATCAACGTTGTAAGGATCAGTTGATAGCTGCTTTCTTAATTTAATGAAGTTTTGAAGCATTTTTATTGATGATCTCTGATTAATCCGTAAAACGCCTTGTATTGCTTCAGAAGTTGGATTAGAGAAAGCTACAAACAATTTTCCTGAGAGATTGAGAGTTTGAGAAATATCTTGTAAGCATTCATCTAGGGTCACATTTTGTAATAGGTAGTCGTTGATCCATTTTATCTCAGTTTTTTTTTGGAAAAATGTAATTAAAGAAGGACCATGAAAATCCGCATCCATTAGAAAAACGTTCTTACCTTCTTTTGCTAAATGTACTGCTAGATTCACTGCAATACTTGTTTTTCCAACTCCACCCTTATGGGAGAGAATCGCTAAGGATTTTAAAGTCAGAATCTACAACCCCTGTTATTTCGAATCTTAGTATAATGTTGATTAGAAAAAATCATTGATTTAAATTTTCTAAATCTAGTCTGAGTTCTTTCATTTTTTCAGAATCTTTGTTTAGTTGCACTAGAAAATCATATGAAATAATAAAACCAAAGGGAGTACCACAATAAAAAGAAACAGACAAGGAGGCCATCTAAGTTTTTCTTCTCAAGATCGTTCTAGCAGGTGATGGAGCAGTAGGAAAGACTTCTTTAAGAGAAAGGTTCCTTGGGAAGGGATTTAAGTCAAATTATTTAGCAACTATAGGTGCAGATTTTGCCTTGAGCGATCAGAACATCGATGGCAAAGAAGTGAAGTTTCAAATCTGGGATCTAGCTGGTCAACCCCAATTTGCTACCGTTCGAGGAGTCTACTACTCTAATTGTTTAGGTGCATTACAAATTTTCGATGTCACTCGTCCAGAATCCCTCACTAACTTGAGAAGTTGGGTAGATGAATTTTGGAATAATAATGGACGAGGTGTGATGCCTTTTATTATCCTTGGCAATAAAGCTGATCTTCGTGATCAATTTCCGAATTCAATTCAACAAAATGTGATTGATGATTTCATCAGTTCGTACAACAAAGAAATGGAACAATATGGTTTTACTGTCAAATATCTAGAGACAAGTGCAAAAACAGGACTCAATGTTGATGCCGCGTTCCATGTGCTTGGTCGAACAGTTCTAAATTATATTGAATCTCAGGGTCGAGGTTAATTACTACTTATTATACCAGACTGGTTTCCGTTTCTTAAGAAAAGCATTAATTCCTTCTTGACCTTCTTCAGATGTCCTTAATTTTGCAATAAAGTCTGCTGTGAACGGTATTGTCTTAGATTCTGGAAGAGTAATTATTGAAGAAACTAATTTCTTACATGCAGTAGCAGCAAGTGGTCCACTTGAAGCTATTTCAGATAAGATTTTATCAATTTTCTCATCAATTTCAATTTCAGGTACGATGTGGTGAACTAGTCCTATAAATTGGGCTCGTCTTGAATCAAACCGTCCTCCAGTTATAAATAGTTCACGAGCTAGAGATTGACCGATTTTGGCAATTACATAAGGAGAAATAACTGCAGGGGCAATTCCAAGGTTTACTTCTGAAAATCCAAATTTTGCACGGTCTGAAGCTACTACAACATCACAAACCGACACGAGCCCCGTTCCGCCTCCGATAGCTGCTCCATGAATTCGTCCTATTACTGGTAGTTTTGATTGGTTTATCGTAAAAAACATCGTTGCTAATGCCTTGGCATCTTCAAAATTTTTCTCATACGAAAACGTTGCACTTTTTTTCATCCATTCTAGGTCTGCTCCAGCACAAAATGATCTTCCATGTCCTCCAAGAACTACAGCTCTATTCTGATTATCTTCATTAAGTTCAGAGAAAAATTGTGTAAGCTCAGAAATTAATTGTTCATTGAATGCATTGTGAATTTCAGGTCGATTTAGAAATATACTAATGTATGGTATTGGTTCGGAATGTATTGTGATTTCGATATGTTTGTAATTCGACATTCTGTAGTCCCCTAACCTCACCTACATTCGAAAGACACCATATTTTGATGCTGGGATTGGGGCATTTAGAGATGCAGAAATACCTAGTCCAAGAATGACACGAGTGTCCACTGGGTCAATTATTCCATCGTCCCAAAGTCGCGCAGTTGAATAATAGGGGTGTCCCTCAAGTTCATATTTCTCTAAAATTGGTTTACGGATTTTTTTTTCTTCCTCATTGGAGAGTTCCTTCCCTTCTTTCTCCAACTGATCTTTCTTAACAGTGCTAAGGACTCCTGCTGCTTGCTCTCCTCCCATTACGGAAATACGCGCATTTGGCCACATCCAAAGTTGTCGAGGACCGTAAGCACGCCCGCACATACCATAATTACCTGCTCCATGGGAACCACCGATGATAACGGTAAAACGGGGAACTTTGACATTGCTAACAGCCATAACCATTTTAGCACCGTCTTTAGCTATACCTCCAGCTTCTACCGCTTTTCCAACCATGAAACCAGTTATATTTTGTATAAAAACAAGAGGAATACAACGTTGACCACATAATTCGACAAAATGGGCCCCTTTTGCAGAACTTTCGCTGAATAAAATACCATTGTTAGCTAAAATGCCCACAGGATAACCCATGATTCGAGCAAAGCCGCAAACTAATGTAGTGCCGTATAAAGCTTTAAATTCGTGAAAACGTGAGCCATCAACAATACGGGCAATAATTTCTCGGACTTCAAAGGGTTTCCGACGGTCCTTGGATATAATACCATAGATTTCTTCAACAGGATATTTTGGTTCTTCTGGAGGTTTAACATCAAGATGTGTTTTTGGAGGATGGTTTAGATTTTCTATAATATTTCTAGTGATTCGAACGGCATGGTTCTCATCCAATGCGTAATGATCAGAAACACCGGAAGAACGGCAATGAACATCCGCACCACCAAGTTCTTCGGCAGTTACTTCTTCTCCAGTGGCGGCTTTTACTAATGGAGGTCCTCCTAGGAAAATAGTCCCTGTCCCCTTTACGATAACAGTCTCATCTGCCATTGCTGGGACATAGGCTCCACCAGCTGTGCAGAATCCCATCACAGCAGCGATTTGGGGGATACCAGCTTCAGACATACGAGCTTGATTATAAAAAATCCTTCCAAAATGGTCACGGTCAGGAAAAACCTCATCTTGCATAGGTAGGAATGCTCCACCACTATC
>JAEOTI010000205.1 GCA_016839955.1 Candidatus Hodarchaeota archaeon
AACTTGCAAACCATTTCTGTTTCGTGTAGATATGGATATACTGCAGACATCGTCGATCATCAGTGGAATTGCGCAAAGTTCGAACAACAGTTCCTCCCCAACCCTTGCCCCGTCGTTCTGCAGCTAATTCAAACCCGATTAGCTTCACATTAGGTGAGAATTGTTTTAGTTGTTGTTTTGATACTTCATCGGTAGTTACATCCACAACTTCTTCCTTGAGTTTAAGATCGTACTTGGGTGTCGACATAACTCCAATTCGTGTTAAAGTTCCTTGAAGCTGTTTTGTTGGCCATAATTCCTTGTCAATGTCCATTTTCATCGCTCCTTAGAGCTATGGTTTTAGTTGAATTGTATTAAGAAGATTTCTTTTTTTGAAATCTTCATTTTATTTATTACTTAGAGTTTCGGATCTTGTTAATTTTGCATTAATAAGATTGCGATTCGCATGTTATTCATCCATAGTATAAAGAAAATAAGTCTTTATACTATGTTAAAGGGATATTCTCCCCAAATTAGGGGAAGTTTTTGTCTAATAAATTGATAAAATTTTAGAAATTCGTCTCGCTTGGTTAAATGATAATCGTTGATAGCATTGAAGTTTTTAGTTGCAAAAACTCGTTGAATATTATTCTGAAAAGGTTGATATAATAACCAGTATAATGATGTGCCTTTGAAACGTGCCTTGTTCATTAGGATAGCGTGTGAAAGAAGGTCAATTTGTGGAAGTTTTAGGAATTTTTCAGTTGGAATAGTTAAATTAGCTATTTTCTGTGCCCTATTTTGTAAGAAAAGGAAGTCACTTTTTAGATCAAAACCTACAGGGATAAATTTCGTAATTGAGTAGCCAGCGGCCGTAAAATAATTAGACCATCAATGCTACCGACCAACATATCTTCGAGCTTCTTCTAAATAGGCTAATATCTCGTTCATCTGGGCTTGCTCGTAAGCTTTTGGGAATATTTTCTGAAATTGAGTTGATTCAGATTGGAAGTTGATAAACTCAGATTTCACTCGATGTACAATTTTTTCATAATCCTGTTCAATTGCATAAAATTCAGCAAGTTGAAAATATAATAATGCACCTTCAAAGTCAATCTGGACTCGTTTCATCAAACCTTTGAGAAAGAGCACCTCAGTATAAACAATGTGAAGATGTTGTTGTTTACTTAGGTTTTCCAGTTGATTAAGTTTGTTAAAAGCTTCTTGTATAATTTTTTCTTCCTTACTGGTCAAATACATCTGTAAGTATATTTGAAGTAGTAATAAAGTCGCAATAATTTGGAATTCTAAACTGGGGATATCTGAAGCTATTTTTGATGCAGCAAGAGCTTGTGTCAACGCAGTACGCATCTCTAATTGTTTAAGATTCATAGCGCTACTCGCTAACAAGGCTTTTATTTTACATTCACGGTCTTCTGCGGTCAAAGATAAATCATTTAATAAAGTAACATGTTTAATGGCCTGTTCTTCTTTTCCCCAAGCTAAATACGTCTGAACTAAATTGAAATGCACCCAACTTAATAGGTAAGGGCTGCTTGATTTCTTAAGTTGGTTCCAGGTTTCTTTGTAACTCCTTTCTGCCTCTAAAAAATCTCCTGTTAGTTCATAGGTCATGCCTAAGTTCAAGGCATGGTGGGTTGATTCAATACCAAGTTTTTGTGAAAGATTAATACTTCGTAAATAATAATCTCTAGCTCTGTTCACTTCTCCTCTCAAACGATAAATATCTCCAAGAACAGTATTATGTTTCTCAAGTGAAAAAATAGCATCTTGTTGTTCAGCAAAATCAACAGCTTCTCGTAAAAAATCTTCAGCTTTTGCTAAGTTACCAACGTCAAAATAATACAATGCTAAAGAACCTAATGCGTCTGAACGAGCCACAGGATCATATAACTCTTTAGCAATAGTAAATGCTTCATTAAAATATAATCCAGTCAGGTCCAATTCTCCTCTAAGTAAATGAGTTGTTCCAAGATTCCTGAGTTGGCGTTGAAGTTCAAATTTATTACCTGTTTGGGTATGTAAGGAGATACTATTAGAAAAATATTCAATAGCTTGATTTAATTGACCTTTAGACAGGTATATAAAACCTAAGACCCCATAGACTGAAGCTTTCCATTGGAAATTGTGTGGATCATTTTTTTCTATCATATCCAATACTTTTACAGCTTCCTGTTCTACCTCTCCCTCTGTTTTAAAAGGGGGAAAAAATAGAAAGCATTCCAAACGCTCGATAAGCATAGGAATAAGATTAAATTCTTCGATATCCTTTGATTGTTGTAGAAATTTATCTATTATTTTTAATACTCTTGAAAAATGACCTCGCTTCCTTAATTCTATGATTTTTTCAAATGATTCTGACATAAGAAACGAATTTCCTTTCAAATGTGGCTCTGGTTGACAAATACAAATGATTTTAGAAAATTTTCCATTGCAATATGCTGAGAATCTTCTTAAATATTCAATAAAGTCTAATATTCAATAATTGGTCTCAGTATAATTTAAAAAAATGGATGTGCCATTACCTCTTCCTCAAGACAAAGAACTTGGGCAAAGCGAAACTGGAAGACTTGGGGACATCTTAATGGTACTTCATTTTACCACTAAAAGCTATCCTGAGACTTCTCTCATTCATTTTTCAGTTCTATTCTCCAATAACAGACATCAAATCAAAGATCCGTTGAAAGCTCATTGTGGACCGGGTGATCATGTAGAACCAGTTATTACCATCATGGAACCTCATGAAGATTAAATTTTCCTTTTTTTCTTTTTTGCAATTCTCTCAGCAATTCTCTAATTGAAAGGACAGTACCAGAGGGATCAGATTCCACAACAAGTTGTACTGTATTAAAATCAGGCATTCCAGTTCCACCTGTATCTCCTTCGACAAGAATATTTATCCAAAGTCCCATGGGCATGAAGAGAGATCCTGGATGCTTACCAGTGCTTTCCTTGGCCCATACATGAACATTGTCACCCGTCCGGGGATTGGAAATTTTAATTATATCGCCATCCTTGATTCCTAGCTTTTCAAGGTCTGTAGGGTCAAGTTCACATATGGCTACTGCTTCTTTGTACTCTCTACTGGCTTTTCCAGGTCCTTCCATAGCAGCTCCTTGTTGCCAAGTTCGGCCTGATAACAAGGTTAGTTCTATTCCCATTACGCAACCCTTCTATCTTATTTTTTCTCGCACAAATTAAATTTTTTAATCTACATCAGTGAAATTTTAAACTGACCTAAGGTTCCGCCATAGTTCGCTGCAGTCACTCTTATCACTGTTTC
>JAEOTI010000206.1 GCA_016839955.1 Candidatus Hodarchaeota archaeon
CCCTCTTTCAATTTTTCTCATAGCAAGAACATCCTGATTCTGATTTGCAAGTCAACCTCGCTCCTTATTTGAAAATGGAAGCAAATTATATTTTCCTGGAGATTGTAAGTACTCAACAAGTGGAATTATTGATTCCTTCAACTTTTTAGGGAAGGTAAGATTTTCAGTTGAGAACTCTTTTTTCTTGATTATATCAGCATATAGATCATTTTTTTTTAAATCATTAAAGAAATTTCCCTCTGCAGTCCTTAGACTAAAGTAATCTTTTGAAATAGCGAGATAAACTATTTCTTTATTACTTGAAAATAAATTGGATGGACAAAAGTGCTTTTGAACCATTTCAAGTATTTTTACTTTTTTTTCCAAATTAAATCCGCGTATAGATAGAAAACAGACAGTTAGAATATTGAAACCGAGTTTTACATAATCAGGGATATACCGTACTTGAAAGAGATTATTTTCCTCAAAAAAATTTACCCATCGAGCAATAGTATTTCTCGGTTTACTACTAATTCTGGCAAGATCAACGATTGAGATTCCAGGATTCATGAGGAGGTCGTTATAAACCTGCCAACCTAATGGGGATACCTTCTCTATATTATAACCAGAAGGAGGGATTATTGAAGAGGAAATATAATCTGATTCAATATTCATTCCCCAATAGGCTGTTAATAACCTTCCATATTCATGAAACCGATGTATTCCATCTTTGGAATTATTTCCTATAAATAAATGCAAATCTTGTGGAGTTGTTAAATTATTTTCATGATAAAAACCAGCTACCTCATTATGGGCAAGAATGATATCAGTAAATGTCTTACTTATCAAAATTGAGACACCAGAATGATGCCCAAATAAGCTCTGTATTATATTCGGAAAGTGATGCAATCTCTCTAAAATCTCTTTAGGGCGATTTCGAACAAAATTATCAAATTTACTGGGATTAAAATCAACATATCCAACAGCTAAAACATTAGAACCTAATGTTTTTGTATTAGGTAAATTTAAAGGTTGAATTATTTCTTAGGGAGGAGTTAACAGCTGATTTTTGATAGTTGAATAAGTGGATCGCCTTACTGAAAGTTTTTGTGCAACCTCTGAATCTGAACTCATTGGATATAAACATAAACCAAGTATAACGCGTTTCTGATTTTCAGTTAGTTTTAGTTGCTTAGACATTTTCGATATGATGTACAAAATCGGTTGATATATAATCTTTAATGCAGATAGTAGAAAAATAGGTCAAATTTTCTATAAATTAAGCTGAAATACAAAAAAAAGTAAAATTATTTTATAGAATGAATCTTACAGAAGATCGAGTGCACCTTTTAATCCATCTTTTTCTTCTTCTGTTAACCCTGCTTTACTTGATACTAGTAAATCTGTTTCTTCAGCTAAAGACATAGAAATCGTTAGCGATTTGTCTAAATAATATTCAGCTTTCTCTTTCATTTTTTTGTGCTTATATGCAGCAGAAATGATATACAAACTTGTGGCTATTCCTTTAATATACCCAATGTCTTGAGTTACATCCAAAGCTTCTTCAGTAAAGTCAAATGCTTTTATAAAGTCCTTTTTTTCCATTGCAAGAACCCAAGCAAGATTTAACAACGATTCAGCCGTTCCCCGTTTATAATTATGAACACGTGCAGTGGCTAAAGAATTTGCGGTTAATTCAAGAAACTTCTCAAAGGAATTATTCTTCCAGTGTAAAATTCCGAGTGCACATGAAACATCCACCTCTGGTTGTACATAAGAGAGTTTTTGAGCTTCCTTAAGTGTTTCTTCGAGTAACATAATTGCTTTTGAATAAGCGCTTTCCTCGGCTAAAGAAACAGCTTTCTTTAAGATAGTTTTAAATTTCTCGACTACACGTGGATCAATTTGGTCTTTATCTATCACATTTCCCACTTTACGAGCCTCGGACACTTTTGGACGTTTTTTTAGATTCTTTGGTGAATTAATTTATTCTTTAACAGTCTTCTATATTAAATATTTCCTTGTCCAGCTTTTTTAAACTAACCTATCTCGACGAAAAGAAAATTTCATAACATAATAAATCTTATTCACTATGGCAAAATGATAAGTAGAGCTATTGAATAGCTTAGTACTATGAAAACAGAGGAAAATTATATACTAGCCTCCTTTATAAAAAGACACAATCGATTTCTTGCTCAAGCTCGAATTTTTTCGACACAAGAAGAAGTTTATGCTCATGTTCCTGATCCTGGAAGATTAAAGGAGCTCTTAATACCGTCAGCTCATGTTATATTAATAAAAAGTGCTAATCCAAACAGAAAAACTCAGTACTCACTTGTTGGAGTGAAAACAGGTTCAATTTGGGTGAATATCAACTCACAAGTGAGTAATAGACTTTTTAGAGAAGAATTCTCAACCTTACCAAGATTCAAGAATTTTGTTTTCATCAAATCTGAATATAAATATCAGAATTCCCGAATAGATTTTCTAATGGAAAATAATAATGACAAATCAGATCCCAAAAAAACTCTGATAGAAGTAAAAAGTTCCACTTTAGTTGAAGGTCAAGTCGCAATGTTTCCTGATGCACCAACCTTAAGAGGTACTAAACATATCACTGAATTAAAAGAAAGTATTTCATCTGGTTACGACGCAGTAATTGTTTTCCTAATTAAAAGAAGCGATGCTAAAGAATTTCGCCCATATAAGGAAATGGATCCAAAATTTTACTCTGCTTTACAATCAGCAAAAAAAGCTGGCGTAAAACTATGTGCAGTATTATGTAAATATGATCCCATTAATACGAAGGAACTTAAAATACAGAAAGAGATACAGATAATCGGGATATAACAAGAGGAGTCAGAATAAGACATTTGGCTTAGTTATTACCTATCTCTTAAGAATATGAAGACGTTTTAGAAAAAATCTAAATCCTAATTCAATTTATAATATTTTATTAGAGACTTATATTTCGATCCGAGTGTTTTTTACCTTTATAATCATCAGAAATAATTATTATTTGGAGCAATAACGGGTGTGGCAACATACAATCGCTCATGTGGATTTAGATGCTTTCTTTGCGAGCGTCCATCTTAAATATAATCCATTTTTAAAAGATTACCCAGTAATTATTGGCGCTGATCCGAAAATGGGGCAGGGCAGAGGTGTGGTTTCGACTTGTTCATATGAAGCAAGAAAATTTGGTATTCATTCGGCCATGCCAATATCCAAAGCCTATCGTTTATGCCCTGAAGGTGTTTATATTTGTTCTGGGAGGGAAATTTCATTTTTAAACTATCACGAAGAATCTAATAGGGTTATGGATATCTTAAAACAATATAGCTCTATTTTTCAAGCTGCAGGTATTGATGAGGCATATCTGGACTTTTCTGATGTGTGGAGAGAATATGGTGATACCCCAAGATCCATTGCTGAGCATTTACAAAAGAGAATTGAAAAGGAGCTCTCCTTGAATGTCTCAATTGGAATTGCAGAAACAAAATCGATTGCAAAGATTGCATCAGACCTCAATAAGCCAAAGGGTATTGCTATAATCCCTAACGAAGACATACCAAAATATCTATATCATCTACCAGTCCGTAAGATAGTGGGAGTGGGAAAAAAAACTGAAGAACGTCTCACTCAGAAAGGAATACGAACAATCGGAGACATCGCGTCCATGACGCGAGAGAAAATCTTCCTGTTATTAGGAGACTATGGTCTTCATTTACAGAAAATAGTTCATGGAAGAAATTATCGCCCTCTTGGTTTTTACCGAGGAGAACGGAAATCAATTAGTTCAGAAAGAACATTCGGAACCGATCAGAAAAATTGGGGCATAATCGAAGAAAAAGTCAAGAATATCACCAACAAAATCGTGAAAAGACTTCAGGAACATAATCTTTTAACTAAAACTGTAAGTATCAAGATCCGTTTTGAGGGTTTTATTACATATACTCGTAGTTACAGCTTTAATGTTCATTTGGATGATGA
>JAEOTI010000207.1 GCA_016839955.1 Candidatus Hodarchaeota archaeon
CCTAACCAATATTAACCCCTCTGAAAAAGTAGCTGTCTCCCTTTCAAGAAATCTTGCTTTTGAAACAGATCCTTCTATTCGAATAGCAATAATAGAATTAATTAACGCTACAAATAGCCCCCTAGCAGCAGGTAACTTAACAGTTCTCCTACACTCTGATCCAGAACCTGAAGTCAGAAGGGCAACAGCTCAAGCACTCGGAAAATTACGTTATTTTCCGGCAGTACATGCTCTAGCCAATACTTTAAAGGAAGATTTTAGTTGGATTGTTCGAAAAGCTTGTGTTCAAGCGCTAGGTGAGATGGAAGATTCATCAGCGATTCCCTTCGTTGTAGATTCAATGACAACTGATTTAGATAGACGTGTAAGGATAGCAAGTGTTGTAAGTCTAGGAAATCTTTATGACCCGGAAGCTAGTGATGCTTTAATCAAAATCCTCAGATTTGATTCAGATATTCAGGCTCGACAAGCCGCAGCTAGGGCTTTAGGAGAAATTGGTAATCGAAATATTGCAAAAATTCTAATCAAAACAGCAGAGTTGGAAAAGGACCATGAAATCCGGTTGAGTATACTTGAGTCTCTTGATTTAATTGCAGAACGTGAAGGTTTTGATTCTGTTGACGATTTACTAGAAAACCATTGAGGTATAATTCTCTGATAATTCCTTCAATTTAAATAAAATGAATTATCACCTTAAATTAGATTTTTTAGAACCACTAGAGCTTCTCCCAAATATCTAGTGCTGGATGCTCCACCTGTGCCACAACTTGGGTATCATGCCAGCAGAAATCGCAATGTTTTGCTCCTTCCATGAGGGTCTGAGTCCTTGTTAATTTAAAGTTTGAATTATATCGTGGAGCCATAGCAAAATCAGCGTGGCAAGTCATTGCATGACCAATTTGTGGGTTAAAGTTCTTGATCTCCTTTTCTACTTCAAACCACATACATTTTGTTATTTTAGTTCCAAAGGTCCCTTTACTATGTTCAAAACCCACTGCATTATGCGCTCCAGAGGTTTTAAAACTCTCTTGAAACATATCCTTGAAATCTTTAAAGGAGGCAAATTGAGGCCATTCTTTTTCTTGAGCGATTCGATAATCCGAATAGTCTTTAATGAACTCTATAGCCTCAGAAGCGGGCATTACCTTCAACAACGAGGAAACCATATAGTATCGTGGGACTAATAGAGACTTTAAATTGTCCCATATCTTAAAATCAGTTTTTTCGTCGTCAATACGATCCTTGTATTGTGAAAAATCGAGATATCTAAGAATTACTGCTTTGCTTAATTGAAGCAACTTTGGATGGTCTTTTAGCAAAGTTAACTCCTCTTTGCTGTCTGGAATATGAATTTCAGAGTAGCTTTCCGTAGCTAAGTCTTGAAATATTCTATATAGTTCATCGACTATTATCTGCAATTTATTTGGATTCTTTTGTTGCAAAAATCTCAAGAATAGATCAATTGTTTCAAGAGTTCTATTAATCAAGGTCTGCAAAGGTTCTTCGTGGGTCTTATTTTTATTATAACTTTCAAAACGTAGTACGTTCATCAATATCCCTCATATTGACCTTTTTAAGGACTTTATTTATTGTTTTGCTCACTTTATACTCTTTCTTAGAAAAGAACGAAAAGAAAGTCAATATTACTGTTTAGCCCACGCATAAGCAAACCAATGCTCAGGATTACTATAACCAAGTTTTTCTGCTAGTTTGATGGACTCTTCATTAGCTGCGTCCCAACATGGAGTAATTCCTCGTTCAAGACAAAATTCTATTAGTTTTGCGCTAACAACAGTCGCTAACCCTTTTCGACGGTATTGGGGTTGTGTAATAACCTGAAATTCTAGTTTTTCTCTAAAAGGTACAAATGCAGTTGCGGTACTAGCGAGTGTGTTCCCTTCTTTAATACAGAACCCAGCTCCTTCTTCTAAGAAATTATCTACACTCCCAAAATTTCTAATAAGATAGTTATCCTGTTCTGTATTAATTATTTGAGCAGATTCAAGGTCAATTTCACTAATGGAATAACTTGGGGGTAGTTGATTTATTAATTCTCGTATATGACCCAAATTTGTATAGATAGGGTCCATTTGGGTTCGTGGTATCGAGTGTAATTTTCCACCCTTTTTTTTCCAAAATTCTTCCAATTTAGGAACCCAACTGTTATTAGGAGCAATTATGAAATGTTTTTCGGGAATTTTAGTTAAGATCTCATCAATATTAGGAGATTCAGGAATTCCAGCTAATATGTGGAAGTGAGAATAAAGCAAAATCGTTGGGCTTTGGGTCCTATCAACCCATAAATTACCCAAAGGTTGAAACTTCATGGTCTCGATCAAGGATCTTCCAAATCTATGCAAAAGAAAAAAAGGATAATAATTTGCATTTTTTTCCTCTGGAATTTGCTCTACCATAATAATTACCTCACTCTCTCATTATTGGCATTGTTTCAAATAAGCTTTGTATTAAACGAATAGAATTAGAAATTATTACCAAGACCATGACTTTTTTAGAATAATCACAATTCCGTTTTGTATATTTCTAATCGATTTAGATTACAATAAGTAATAATTGAATTAGATCAAATTTGAGCAAAATATACCCAAATCAGGATAAAATTACACTGAATCAAGAACTCTAAACTTGAAATTTTTTGTAACAACATCTAATGTTGTAATTATCTTTTATACTAAGTTCCAAGAATTCTCTATCAAAACGAATATAAATTTGTAGAACACATTATTCTTACGCTATTGATTCATGATTATATATGAATCCAGAAAAAAAAAGCATTTTTTTATTTACTATGGGAAGGGTAATAAAGGTGCAATTTTAGGGACAGTAAATCCTTAAGAACGGTTCGCTTGATGAAAAGGTCATCATTTTACACCAGTTGAAAAAAATTAACTTAGGTGTAAAAAATCCTGAAAATAACATTCGGTTAAAAAAAACTAAAAGTTCCCCTAATAGGAACATTCACCTTAAATGTGTAAAATTGACAATAATATTTTAGGTGTAAGCAATTGCAAGGTGGTTCATTAATTTCGGATAAGAAAGCACGAGAAATAGTGCAGGGCTGTTTCCAATGTGGAGTATGTTCAGGCGCATGCCCAAAGTCACGAGTACAACCAGAATTCTTACCACGACGACTTGTACTTGATGTGGTGGGAGGAAAGCGAGATCAACTAATCGCTTCAGGTTTAGCTTGGGAATGTTTGACATGTGGGTTGTGCCATTCACTATGTCCTATGCATCTTGGATTAATGGGTTTTATCCGCGATTTAAGGATAAGTCATGTGGAAGCAGGAGTTCATCATATACCCGCTCATGAGAACATCGTTGGACCGCTAATGACAATTCTAGCGGATTCCCGTTCACAACCGAAAAGAAGGCAACTTTTCGATGGCAACTTAAAAATCTCAGATCCAGATAATCATGAAATCCTGTATTTTGCTGGTTGTTTACCCTATTTTGACGTAGAATTCAAACCAGATGTTGGTTTTGAGGGACTTGATATAGCTCTTGACTCTGTACGCCTTCTGAATGCGTTTGGTATTGAACCAACAATTTCAGATCAAGAGAAATGTTGTGGTCATGATTTATTATGGAGAGGGGAAAAAGCACCTTTTCTAGCATTAATGAATCAAAATTTAGATCTCTTAACGAAATATGACAAAATAGTTGTCTCCTGTCCGGAATGTCTCAGAACTTTGACAAAAGATTACGAAGAATACGGCCAAACTAATCTTAATGTTGAATATATTGGGAATTATCTTTTAGAAAGAATAGATAAACTCGAATCTCCTCTTAAGAATGACTCTTCTGTTGTTACTTTTCATGATTCTTGTCGGCTAGGTCGCCACATGGAAATATATGAAGAGCCTCGACAATTATTATCCCATTTCGGCTATGATTTAGTTGAAATGGCTAGTTCTAAGGAAGAAGCACATTGTTGTGGAGTAGCAGCCTTCATTCAATGTGATGATAACAATAAGAAAATCCGTCGAGAAAGAATGATTGAAGCTGTTGATACAGGGGCCTCGAAAATGGTAACTCCCTGTCCAAAATGTCAAATTCACCTAAAATGTTTACAGACTGATAGGTCTGAACCCCGAAAATATGAAATCGAAATTGTTGATTTTGTGACCCTATTGGCTAAACAACTTTCTCAGAAGGGATGATTGTTATGAAAACAGAATATCCAAATTTTGTACCTTTAGTAACCCCTAGTAAAGGGTTTGAAGAACTCCAGAAGCTGATTATTGACGTAGGATTATGTTCGCAGTGCGGAGCTTGTGTAGCACTTTGTAAACGACTTGAATTATCTGAAAATGGACCTCAAATCATTGAAGGACAAGAATGTAATCTCAATATAGGTGCGATCAAATGCTCCGAAGACGGATCATGTTACGATGCTTGTCCTCTAGTGCCATTTGTCTGGGAAGATGTTGAAAAACAGGTGTTCGGAAAAACAGCAGAGGATAAAGAGCTTGGAAATTATATGGAGATAGTAGCAGTTCGATCTAAAGATCCAGAAGTCTTAGAAAAAGCTCAAGATGGAGGAGCGGTTACCTCTTTTCTTATTGCAGGATTACAAAAAGAAATCCTTGATGGAGCAGTTGTTGCTTCCGGATCCACTGAATGGAGTCCTGAAGCCAAGATTGCTACTTCACGAGAAGAAATTATTGCGGCAGCTGGTACCAAATATTCAAGGGTACCTATGTTACGTCTCACTGTCGAACCATTCAACCAAGGACTTCGAAAATTAGCCTATATCGGGACTGGATGTCAACAGACAGCTTTACGGAAGCTTCAACTTGGTTCTCTGAAAAACGTGCCTAATATTGATCTTTCACTTATTGGCCTCTTCTGTTTTGAGAATTTCCCGTATAAAGAATTAAAAGATCAATTCAAGGAAGTTTTTGGAGTAGAAATGTCAGATATTCAAAAACAGGATATTTCTAAGGGAAAATTTATCTTAAAAAAGACCGATGGATCGGAAGTACAAGAAAAAGTAGGTAAATTCGACACAATCGTTCCAAAAATTTGTAATTATTGTACAAATTTCACTTCCAAATTCAGTGATCTTAGTGTAGGGTCTATTGGATCAGCAGATGGTTGGAGTACTGTAATAGTCCGTACTCAGAAGGGCAAAGACCTTCTTGAAACTACAAGGTCATTGGGTTTAGTTGATATTAATGAAAAAGATGTAAACATCGATCAAATTCGTAGAAGCATTGAATTAAAAACTAAAAAACGTACGAAAATCGAAGGATCAGATCCTTACACACCAAATTTCGGATAGAGGTGATTCAATGACTGTTGGTGCGGTTCTAGTAATTGGAGGAGGAATCGCTGGTATCCGTTCTAGTTTGGATCTAGCAGAAGCAGGATTTAAGGTCTACCTTGTTGAGTCGTCTCCTTCAATTGGTGGAGGAATGGCTCAATTAGACAAGACATTCCCGACTCTTGATTGTAGTATTTGTATAGAAGGACCTTGGATGACAGATATCGCCCGTCATCAGAATATTGAGCTTCTTAGCTATTCAGAGGTGATCGGTCTTGACGGGAATGCAGGTGATTTTACAGCGACTATCCTAAGGAAAGCAAGAGGAGTAAACGAAGAGACCTGTACGGGCTGTGGTAGCTGTTTTGATGTTTGTCCTATTAAAATTCCTCATGAATTCGATGCAGGATTAAGTATGCGGGGAGCAATATATCGCGTATTTGCTCAAGCTGTTCCAAATTGTGCAGTAATCGACAAGGAACATTGTGTTAACTGTGGATTGTGCGTACTCGCATGTGAACGTGACTCAATTAACCTAAGCGATGTAGACGAAGAGTTTCAAATTAAAATCGGTGCAATTATCGTTGCAACTGGTTTCAGTCTATTTGATCCTTCTCTGCTTGGAGAATATGGATTTGGGACTTTTCCTGATGTTGTAACGAGTATGCAACTCGAAAGACTCGTCTGTGCAAGTGGTCCAACTGGAGGACATGTTATTCGCCCCTCAAATGGAGAACTTGCTAAGGAAATTGCATTTATCCAGTGTGTGGGAGCTCGAGATGTTCGATTTGAAATTCCTTGTTCCAAGGTCTGTTGCACAGCAGCCACTAAGGAAGCAATCTTAGCTAGAGAACATTATTCCGAAGTAACACCATATGTATTTTATACAGATCTTAGGGGATATGGCAAGGGATTTTCAGTTTTTATGGAAGATGCAGCCAAACAGCATGGTGTGAATTTTATTCGTGGTAGAATAGGTCAAATCTCCCAGATTCCTGATAATGGGAAACTTCTTGTTCACTATGAGGATACTTTTGAAGGAAATACTGGTGAACATGAAGTAGATCTTGCTGTCTTAGCTTGTGCAATGAAACCTTCTGATTCAAATCCCATATTAAGTAAAGTTCTTGGAATTCAGTTGAATAAATATGGTTTCTTTAAAGAAATCTCACCATTGGTGAGTACGACTCCTGGTATTTTTCTTGCAGGATGTGCTCAATCCCCTAAAGATGTGTGTGATTCAGTTGCACAAGGTTCTGGTGCTGCAGGTAAAGTTGCAGCTTTAATTAGTGATTCACGTCATTCTCTTACAGTAAAGAAAGAAAGACCTCCAGAAAAAGAAATTGGTCCTGAACCCAGAATTGGTGTCTGGGTTTGTTATTGTGGTGCGAATATTAATGGCGTAGTTGATGTTCCCTCAGTTACAGAATACTCAGCTACACTTCCCAATGTTATTCATGCAGATAGTCCAATGTATGCCTGTAGTAAGGACATGCAAACTGAAATAGAACATCAAATTCGTGAAAAAGATCTTAATCGAGTGGTTGTTGCTAGTTGTACTCCTCGAACCCATGAACCCCTATTTCGGGATACTTGTGCAGAAGCAGGTTTGAATCCATATCTCTTTGAAATGGCCAATATTAGAGAACATGTGAGTTGGGTACATACTAAAGTTCCAGAAAAAGCTACTGAAAAAGCAAAAGATATTTTACGAGCTGCTATCGCTCGAGCAAGACACCTAAAACCACAGAGAGGTCACCGTATAGAGATTCATCAAAGTGCTTTAGTTGTTGGCGCGGGTATTTCAGGATTAACAGCAGCTCTTGACATTGCTGACCAAGATTTCAAAGTAAACTTAGTCGAACGAGAAAATACATTAGGTGGTTCTTTAAGGCATTATAATAAAATACTACCGGACTATGTATCTGCAAATCAAATTCTTACTCCCCTTATTGAGAAAGTTACTGAACATCCAAATATTACAGTCTATAAAAATACCACTTTGTCAAATTTTAGTGGATTTGCTGGTAATTTTGTGGGAACAATAGCTACCCATAGTTCTGCTGTAACTGAAAAGAATGTACTAGTTGGAGCAGTAGTTATTGCATCAGGAAGCAGTGAATTCAAACCATTTGGATTATATGATTACGGAAAAAATCCAAAGGTGATAACACAACAAGAACTTGAAGAGAAACTTCAGAAAAACGATCTCTCTTTCAATAATATCGTAATGATACAGTGTGCACACTCTTTTGATGAAGATCATCCCTACTGTAGTAGAAATTGCTGTATTAATGCTATAAAGAACGCTATTGAATTAAAGAAACAAAGACCTTATGGAGAAGTGTATATACTCCATAGAAATCTAATGACATTTGGATTATACGAGGGAGATTATTTAGAATCTCGTAGAGATCATGGAGTGCAATATATTCGATTTGATCCAGAAAATCCTCCCTCTGTAGAAGAAAAAAATGGAAATACAATAGTTAAAGTGAGGAATGCTTTAGCTCACGAATCTGATGAATTAGTATTCAAAGCTGATTTCGTTGTCCTAGCAACACCTGAAGTTCCAGATAAGGATATGGAATCATTACAAAGTCTTTTAGGTGTACCTAGAAGTGATGATGGCTTTTTTATGGAAGCACATCCGAAACTTCGACCTTTAGACTTCATTAAAGATGGAGTTTTTCTTACAGGAGGATGTCAAAGTCCAAAGGAAATTGAATATGCGGTAGCCCAGGGATCAGGAGCAGCAGCAAGAGCAGGAGCTTTATTAGCCAAAGATTATCTTGAAACAGAAGCTATTACGTCTCATGTTAATGAGGAACTGTGTATCGGGTGTGGGCGATGCCTATCGATTTGTCCATTTGATGCAATCGAGTTCGTGAAACATTCAGAAAGCGGAGAATTCAAAGCACGGACAAATGAAGCCCTCTGCAAAGGCTGTGGTCTTTGTGGAAGTGTTTGCCCCAATGACGCCATCACATTGCGCCACTATGAACGAGAGCAAATAGAATGCATGATTGACGAATTCCTTAAGGAGGTCAGTTAATATGCAAGAAGTTACTATGAGATCTGACATATCACCAGATGCTAAACATGAATTCGAACCAAAAGTTATCGTGTTTTGCTGCAACTGGTGTAGTTATGGTGCAAGCGACTTAGCTGGCGTATCTCGATTACAATATCCTGCAAATATAAGAATTATCAGAACGATGTGTTCTGCCCGATTTGACCCCTCTTTTGCTCTAAAAGCGTTTCAAAAGGGTGCAGACGGTGTATTAATAACAGGATGCCATATAGGAGATTGTCATTATCGAGAAGGGAACATTCGAGCCGAAAGTAAAATTGAACGAACTCGTAAAATGTTAGAATTACTAGGTTTTGAACCAGAAAGATTTCAATTACATTGGATTTCTGCGTCTGAAGGACAGCGATTTGTCAATATCATGACCGAATTTATATCTCTTTTACGTCGATTAGGTCCAAATCCATTAGGAGGAAGTAAAAAATGACTCAAGAGCAGCCTGACCTAAAAGATGTGAGAATTGGGGTTTATGTTTGTGCGTGTGGGTTAAACATTGGGGCGGTTGTAGATGTTGTAGCAGTGGCTGAATACGCTGCAACACTTCCTGATGTAACTTACGCTACCTGGAGTAAGTATACCTGTTCTGACCTTCGACAGGAAGAGATTATTGAAGATATTAAAAAACACAATTTGACTCGTGTCGTAGTAGGTTCTTGTTCTCCTCGATTACATGAACCAACGTTTCGTCGAACTGTGGAGAAGGCAGGCCTTAATCAATATCTCTTCGAAATGGCTTCTCTTAGAGAACACTGTTCATGGGTACATCATTGGGAACCTGAGAAAGCGACAGAAAAAGCTAAGGATTTAATTCGGACGGTAGTAGCAAAAGCAAGATTACTTGAACCCTTGGATACAAAAGAGGTCCCAGTTACAAACCGAGCTGTAGTATTAGGAGGAGGTGTTGCGGGGATTAGAGCTTCACTTGACCTTGCGGATATGGGAATTCCAGTTCATTTAGTAGAGAGATCACCAAGTATCGGAGGAGTTATGGCTGCTCTCGATAAAACTTATCCTACTTTAGACTGTTCCATTTGTATCGAAGGTCCTCTCATGAGTGATGCGGGGAAACATCCCAATATCACCCTCCATACTTGGGCAGAATTGACGAAAGTAGAAGGATTTGTAGGTAGTTTTCAAGTCACAATTACAGAAAAAGCTCGTGGAATTAATACGAGTCTTTGTAATGGCTGTGGTGCCTGTTTTGAAGTTTGCCCAATTCAGGTTCCAAATGAGTTTGATCTAGGATTAGGAATGCGAGGGGCAATCTATAAACCCTTTCCACAGGTTGTACCAAACCTTGCTACACGGGATCTGGAACATTGTATAGAGTGTGGTCTTTGTGCTTTGGTTTGCGAGCCAAATGCAGTGGATTTCAATTCACAAGAGCGGGAAATAAATTTAGATGTAGGATCTATCGTTGTCGCAACAGGCTATAAGACATATATTCCCAAAAAGAATGAGTTCCATTATGATGATTATGAAAATGTCATTACTACTTTGGAATGGGAACGAATTACTAATGCATCAGGACCTACAGATGGTCATGTTGTAAGACTAAGTGATGGAGAAGAACCTCATCGTGTAGCTTTCATTCAATGCATAGGAACACGCGATCGTGGTGCTGATTCCTATTGTTCAGGGGGGGTGTGTTGTATGTACACTTTAAAAAACGCTATGTATTTGAAAGAAAAACATCCAGAAGATGAAATCTTCGTTTTTTATATAGATCAACGAACTCCAGGAAAAGGCTTCGAGGAATTATACACAAGAGCTCGAAATGCGGGGATAAACTTTATCCGAGGGAAACCTGGGCGAATCCGCGAAACTTCAAACAATAATTTACTTCTTACATACGAAAACACTCTTGCTGGTAGAATAGAAGAAGTAGAAGTAGATATGGTAATGTTATCAACTGGAATGGTCCCAAATGACGATGCAGCAGATATGGCTCGCATTTTAAATATTTCTCAAACTCCTGATGGATTTTATTTAGAAAGCCATCCAAAACTAGCTCCAGTAGATACTCCAACTCAAGGTGTTTACCTTGCTGGGGCTTGTCAAAGTCCAAAAGATATTCCTGATAGTGTTGCTCAAGCCCGAGCAGCAGCCACCGCTGCAGCGATACCCATATTGCAAGGTCGGGTCATTCTTGGTGGGGATATTGCCCAACACATCGAAGAACGGTGTAATGGATGTGGAACTTGTATTCGTCGATGTCCATATGGTGCTTGGGAATTAATCGATCTAGGGGAAATTGATGGGAAGAAGCAGAAAAAAGCAAGATTAACTCCCGCATTATGTACGGGATGCGGAACTTGTGCTGCAGATTGTCCAACTGATGCCATTGTCATGCAGCACTTCACAGATGAACAAATTGAAGCACAAATTGAAGCAGCACTAGAAATCAACCCTCAGGATATTGTATTATCATTCTTTTGTAATTGGTGTTCGTACGGGGGATCAGACATGGCAGGAGTTTCCCGTATGCAGTATCCCACTAATATCCGGATCATTCGAGTCATGTGTTCCGGCCGTGTAGCGGTTAAATTCATAGAAAAGGCTTTTGACTTAGGTGCGGGAGTCATTTGGGTTTCGGGTTGCCATCTTCCTGCGGATTGCCATTATAGTACAGGAAATCATTGGATGCAAAAACGTGAAAAGAAAATAAGACGCATGATGGATAAGAAAGGAATCCACCAAGATCGTTTTATTCTCAGCTGGATTTCTGCTTCTGAAGGAATAAAAGTTCAGGAAAAAGCAAAGGAATTAACAAAAGTCCTTGAAAGTCATAAAACAGATATATCGCCCCCTAGAGAAATCATACAAGCAAATTAAATAAGATGAGAAAAAATGACAATGCTAGTAAAACCGCTGAGGAAATTATCTTCCTCGGTTAGTACAGAATGGGATAGGTTCGTCAAAGAATACGACATACAATTTGAAAAAGAGGCATTTCATATCGAAAAAGCATTATTAGCCTATATGGAACAATATAAGCATGCTGCTGGCCCAACACGAGTTTTTGGAGATCAGGGATCACACTTTCTAGAAACAAAAAAAGAGATCTCTTCCTCAAATTTTTGTTGTACAGGACCTTGTGATCACATTTCAGAATCTGTCGTCTCAGAATGGCATAGTTTCTTAATAGATTACGGTCAAACCAACGGCGAATATCATACTGAAAAAGCTATAATGAGATATATGGAATTCTATCGGCGTATGGTTTCCCATAAGATCAAGGTACCCATGTTCAAGGACTCAGAATAAGTCTAATTAGCCGGTAAACATATTTTTTAGTCGCTCTTCCTTTACCAATACCTTAAAGGTTTACTTATTAGAAAATTACCAAAACTCTCTTCTTTACGAGTGAATCTATTGAGTTCGTTAATAGATGAATGGCTTCTCATCAATATTGGTGTAATCGCCTTTACAATTTTCTTGATCTTCACTTTGATTTTACTCGCATATTTAGCGATAGAAAGTCAAGATTTGACTACATTAATATGGCGCGGAAGTATTCTGATTTTTCTTATTCCTATCTTTATAATTTTTCTCACAATTCCTCTCTTTACTCCATTAATACTTGGGGAGGTCTTTCTAAGTGATGAACAGACTCAGATAATGGCATCAACTTATCTTTTATTCTTAGTTTCATCCTCATCACTTTGTCAAATCTATTATATTCGTTCGATAGTTCTTGATGAAATGCAACAAAGGAATATGACTTTTGTCGATTACATTAAATATAGTATTGCTAATAGAGGAAAAGAAAAAGAAGAAACTGTTAAGATTGATTCTAGACTTCGAGCAGATAATTTACACGAAAAACTTGATGAGATACGACCTCTATCTTTTGGACCTAAAACTAGTCCAGAAGCTGCAGTAGTTCTAAGGACGAAAACATCAAAACCAACTGCGGCTATACCAAGTGAGGAGTACTATGGTATTCGTTGGAGACAATCTACAATAATACTGTGTATCGAGTCGTTCTGTTTCTTCATCTTCTTGTGGATTGGATTACTTTCCATTGACATATGGCCACATGAGACTGCAATGGGCGGAGCATTATTAATAGCTTTATTAGCATGTTGTGTGTTTCTTTTTATCATTGGAATGTTGATAGAAGATAACATCCGAATGAATGAGACACCATTATTTGTTATTCTTGCACCCATGATTGCCATTATTTTCTTTATTTATTCTCTTCATTTTCTTCTTAACTTTCAGAGTCTACGAGATACAACTTTTACAGCTATTTTGGCTATTATGTTGTTTCTTACTTCAGCCTTACCTGTCCCGTTATTTTTTGCCTTATTCTTTGGTATTTCAACAAAAGAGTGGATTTTTACTGGAAACACTGCTCATCGATTCTTCACTCGTGGAAAAACTCTGCTCCTTGCAGGATTTTCCATTTTTACTATTGTTTCGTTTTTTCTAATTAATCATTTAACATTTCCGAATAAAGATATTGTTCTTATGATGATTGAGTGCGTATTACTCATTAGTTTTGTATCAGGACTTACAAAAATTCCTCTTGACGAGAAACTTATTGTAGGGTTTATTGCTCCATTTTTTGCGATTATAATTGGATTAATAATTCATTTAGATATTATTCCTATGATTCTCCTTTTAGTTATGTATCCCATATTCATTTACTTAATTGACAATTTAGACCTTCAGATTACATTAATAAGACCAACTGCTATTACTATCACTATTTTATCCCTTATTCCACTATCTCTTGTATATTACCTTATTCCATATTATTTTATTTCCCACGAATCTTTTGCAATAGTTCTCTTAGTAATTAGTATTACGTTAGCTCTCTTTGCTATAAAATTAAACTTGTCTCCTGAAGAGAGTGTTATAATTGGTTTTGTTTTAACACCATATTTCATGTTCATTCTATTAATTGAAGATTTTCTCCCAAGATATGAACAATTAACTGAGCTTGTTTTTCCGAACCTTAGCTTGCCATTTTTTATCTTACTGTTGATCTCTAGTTACTTAGGACAAAAATGCAGAGCAAATGTCCTTTTCATTGCAAATGATGGGCATAAGCTTTCAAATAAAGGAGAACGAATGATAGATGACTGGATAAACGATCATGGTCTTGAACATAAAGTCCACCCTATTGTTGGAGATTCTATACAGTCATCATTTCTAATTAAATCCGCCAATAAAGAGTATTATGTAAAATTTTGGGCAAAATTCAAAGGTGCAGATGATCAAATTCGTTATCATAAATTTCAAACCCAGATGGAAGAAAAAAAATTAGATATTGACCTTGTTCATCCAAATGATTTAGATTATTTAGATAGTCGCCTTTCTTATATTGTTTTGGCGGAAGAACGGAAAAACCAGGGTGGACGTTTATCATACTGGTAATATAAGAAAGAATTTTTTTTTTGTTTTAGAACATATTTGTCCTTTTGGATAAAACTTATCTGAAATTTGCTCTAATTAAAATTTGATTACATCCATTTCCATTATAAAACCGACAAAATAGGTGCTTGGATTAATGGAATATATTGTAGAAACAACACGCCTTACTAAGTTTTTTGGTGAGAAAAATGTTGTCTATCAACTAAATTTAAGAGTACCAAAGGGTGGAATCTTTGGTTTCCTTGGCCCAAACGGTGCTGGGAAAACAACCACCATTAGGATGATTTTAAATCTCATACGCCCGTCATATGGTTCAGTTCGAGTTTTTGATTTTGATTCAGTTAAAGATCGAGTAAAGATCTGTAAAAAAGTCGGTTATCTCCCTGAGAAACCAGTAGCATATCCAAATATGACCAGTATGAGGTTTTTATTATATATGGCAAGATTGTGTGAGATTCCTAGAAAAGAAGCTAAAAATAGAGTAGTAGAAGTGTTAAACTTTGTTGGACTAGGACGGCATTCTGAAACTCCTTCTACAAACCTTTCAGCTGGTCAAAAACAACGATTAGGACTTGCTCAAGCATTGATTCATGATCCAGACCTACTTATCCTTGATGAACCTACAGCAAATCTTGATCCCCTAGGACGTGTCCAATTAGTTAAAAAATTAAGAGAGCTTGTTAGAGATTCACAAAAGACCATTATTATCAGTAGCCATATCTTACCAGAAGTCGAACGTACTTGTGATTACGTTGGTGTCATTTCTCAAGGATCCTTAGTAATGGAAGGAAAGGTTTCAGAAATTATCACTCAAGTTGAAGACACAGATTTTGTTATTTTGACGAATGATGCTCCTCTTTTAATAAAAGCTTTAAGAGCTGAAATGGAAGATTTCTTGGTTGATTTTTATGAAAAAGAAGGACAGGTTTACATTCAAGTCCATAAGACTAGAATCAATGATTTTCGACGGCAGATTACAGAAATTCTCCACAAACACGGTCTTGAATTACGAAGCTTAAAACCAGTTCGTATGCCCATTGAAAAGGCCTTTTTAGATTCAATTGGTATCAATGAGGAGGCTTTTGTTTGATGTCGTTAATCGAAAAAGGACTCTCACGAATTCTGGATGCAAAAATTTTTCTTGTTGCAGGAGAAGAAGTCCGAAATGTCTTCAAAACCATGAAATTCAAGTTTTTATTATTTGTAATGTCACTTCCTATCCTGATTCATCTTCTTGCTCCATCTGAAATGGGTGATAGTGTTGGGGGTATTCCCGGTTTCTTTCAAAGACTTGCAGGAGACACAATTTTAAATTATTGGACAGCTTGGGCAGCTCAAATCCTTGTAGTGTTTCTAGCTGCGGATATGATTGCAGGCGAAGAAGAAAAAGACACACTAAAAATACTTTTAACAAAACCAGTTCGAAAAAGTGATATTTTATTGGGGAAAATCTTAGGCTTTCTAATTTATATTGGATTTATAACGACGTTTGTCTTAACATCATTTTCACTTGTTCTTATTTGGCAAGAAGGTGGAGATTATGATGATTATTGGGAAATATCTTTGAAATATTTAGTTCCAGGTGAATTTGTTGTTCTAATTGGACTTTTTACTGTTGCTAGTTTGTCGATTATGCTTTCTGCAGGAATGAAACGATCACTTTATGCGGGATTAACTGGATTATTACTAGTATTTGGTCATTCAATCTTTGGACCTATTCTTTTTGGAGCTGAAAGTATAACTACATTTGAATTTACTTTAGCTTATCAATTGGGTGTATTATTAGAGCAATTTTACGTCCTAGCTCCTAATAAAAATCTTTATGAGGGAGATCCGCTTACTGCGTTTACAATTCTTACTTCTTTGAACTTTATTTTTCTCTCAATTGCATTATTTTTATTCTATCGAAGGGAGGTTACGTAAATTGCGGTTACTATTATTTAACATTTTATTTATCTTTATTATTTTGAATTCTGTTTGTATTAATGACAGTCATAGTACAGTAGGCTTGTCTGATGTTGAAATTCAAAAAAATAATAATGGTGATACCTTTTTCTTTGAAGGTATTCCTTATCCGCTTCTTCTATCTCCTAGTAACTCTACAACTTTTCCTTTTAATCTTAAAAAAGGGGTACCTTACGCAGTTTTACTGGGGGGTGAGTACATTTCGAATTTACATGACCTAGACCTTAGAATTTTTGATGAAAATCTTACACAAATTGAATCTGTGGATAGTTCTAAAGGAAAAATGACTCAAATTCCATCTTTCGTTCCCGAATATAATGGTACATATTATTTTGTTATTGATTTCAACCCTAATGGTGATGGTATTGCCATATGTAGTTTGTTAATTGCCACATTATTAGAAAATACTTCGAAATCATTTTATTTAGGGGCAAATGGAAATTCTAGTTCTTATTTTTGTTATGCTATTAATGTTAAGTCTCATCCCAAAGAAAAAATGAAGATTTCTCTTTCTGTGGAACAAAACCTCGCAGCTGAAATAAGACTTTATCCTTTTACATTAGTGAATGACCAGAAAAAATTCATTCCAACAGATAGCAATAGAGGTGGTAGTTTTCAGTACTCTAAAGCTACTAAAAAAGGTGAAACACTTAGTTGTTCTATCGAGTTAGACCAACGGAATAACGATCCTGTGTTTGATGAATGGATTCTAGTTACAACACATCTCCTGTATGGTGAAGGAGAAGCCACATTAAATATTAGTTATGAAGAAATTCCAGAGGACTGGGAAAGATGGGCTATTCATGGAGTAGTGTTTATTCTCTCATTAGTGATATTTCTAGTTTTTGCTATCTTTGGTGAGAAGTATATACGTTAAAAAGTATGAGATTATTCTAGTTTTATCTTAATTCGAACTGTAATCTTTCATGGGTCTTGGAAAAAGTCTGACTCTATAGATACTTACATATTTATATAATTTTTAAGACTTTTAAACAGCGATATATAGAAATATATATACGAATATAGCCATAATTTGAGATTGTTCAGGGAACGGGGCTCTCTTTTTTGGATATTCGAAAAGTTCAGAAAACTGGCGGTTCATCGTACGTCGTAACACTTCCTAAGGACTGGGTTACTTCCCAAGGAGTTAAGGAGAAAGACTCAGTTGGTATGATGACGCAACAAGATGGCACACTCATTATTACACCACGAATTTCAGAAGAAAAAATTCAATTTACTAGAACTTTTCACATCAAGAATTCTGATTCAAAATTTCTTTTCCGATGTCTTATTGGTTCTTATATGGCAGGTTTTACATTAATAAGAATAACATCTGATAAGAAACTAGCCCCTTTTGTGCGGAAATCTATTAGTAGATTTATCCGAATGACTGTTGGACAAGAAGTGATTGAAGAGACGGATTTTGAGATTATTTTGAAGGATCTTCTAGACCCTTTTGAAATGCCTTTTGATAGTACAATTAAACGAATGTATACGAATGTCAAAAGTATGTGCAGAGATGTTATAACAGCTCTTAAAACTCAAGATTTAGAACTTGCATCGGATGTGGAGACTCGTGATAATGATGTAGATAGATTACACTGGCTTATTACTCGTCAATACAATTTGGTGTTAAGAGATACAACGCTAGCTCGAAAACTGAACGTTCCCACTCCTTTAGCTGCTAAATATTCAAAAATTAGTAAATCCCTTGAACGGATTGGAGATCACGCTGTTAAAATAGCAATGAATGTAAAAACACTTTTAACAGAAGAAGATGTAATTTTGAACGCTTTTGAAAAAATTGAAGAAGCAAATGATTTATCTATCAAATTACTCTCCACAAGCATTGATTCATTCTTCAAACGAAACATCCAAGAAGCAAATGAGAATATTGAAGCCCAAAGAAACCTTTCACAACTAACAAAGAGTATTCGGAAGGAAGCCTTAACCCATGAAGGTGTTATTGCGGTCTCAGTCGATAATATTGTTGAGTCGATTCAACGAATTGGAGAATATTCTGTTGATATCTCAGAAAGTGTCATTGACTATTTAATTGGCGAAGAAACTGAATCAGATGTTTAGAAAAAAAGATTTATTTCAGGCTTTTAACAAAAATATATATTTTATGATATTCTATTGCCCAAGAATTTTTTTGATAAGATCATAAAATGAATATGAAGTTCTTATCTTAGGAAAAAACCCTCTAGATAAAATATTATTAATCTGAAGACCCCAGAATTTTGTACTTTCAGTTTAAATCAATTCTATTAGTCTTTGAGTAAAAAAAGGGATGAAAAACCTTGCCAGTAGAACGAAGGGCTATTCCTCGAAGAAAGAGAAGACCATGGGATTTTATCTTAGCTATAACTTTTATTGGGGCATTATTGCTTTCAGGTACAATTTTTATCGTTATTGATTTCTTAGAACAGAGTGATGTCGAAATCTCAATGGTTTATGGGTCTGAAAAACGAGCTTGGATAGAAGATATTGGCCCAGATTTTGAAGATTGGTGGAAAGAGAGACATGATGAAAAAGTTCGGGTGAGATTTTATCCTCTTGGATCAAGGGAATCTATGATCAACATCCTTAATGGTGCCTCTAAACCAACAATTTGGAGTCCCGCATCTAGTTTATGGATTCCACTTCTGAATTGGCAATGGGACCAGTTATATGGAAGAGAGTTAATTCAGGATAATGGATGGGAACCATTAGTACGATCTCCTGTGGTAATTGCTTCTTGGGAAAATTATATTGATTCAGCTAATATCAGTGGATTTCAATCTTTGTACGAACGAGCGGTACAAAAAAACTCCGATCTTAAATATGCTCATACAGATCCCCAGTTGTCAAATAGCGGATTTATGGCTGTTATAATGCAAACTACAGTGGCAGCTGGTAAAACGAATACTTCAGAAATTGTTTTTGAAGATTTAAGGTCTCAAATGGTAAAAGATTGGATGAAAACACTTGAATCACGTGCTGTTTTTTATGGAAAATCTACTGGTTTTCTATCTGAACAAGCTATTAATTTAGGTCCAAATACGTTAAACACTTTTGTAACCTATGAAAATTTAGTTATTGATAGTAACAAAAAAGGCACCCCACAAGCTCATTGGAACCAACGACTTCTGGCAATTTATCCATCTGAAGGTGTTTTACTCACTGATCATCCCTTTTGTGTTCTTTCAGAGGGTTGGGTATCTCCCAGTGAACGAAGAGTAGCGCAAGGATTATTAGAATATCTATTACTTGAAAGTTCACAGATTAAAGCTATGAGTCACGGCTTTAGACCAATTAACGCATCCATATCCATTGATCAATCTATATTCAGCGAAGAAAATGGCGTTCTAACTGATCCTTGGACAACAACAGAAATCTATAGCACTTCTGGTATTGATGCAGAAGTTCTCTGGCGTATACCAGATTTATGGCTTGCCACTAAAAAATAACGAGAGGAGAAAGAAAAATAATTGAGTTCTGACCATACTGTTCTAACTCCATTACACACTCGAGAAAGACACCCAGGATTGCTACTTCGGTTAGAAGAACAGTTATCAAGACCAATTATTCAACGAATTGGATTAATAATTGTTTTAGCGTTCTTTTTCTTTGTCATTTTGGCTCCAATTTTATATTTATTCTCTTTTATCTTTCTAGAATGGGATGAAGTCTATACTTGGGTTTTTAATGACCCTATTCTAGAGGATCAGATTTGGCACCTTTCCAAGAGAGTGATAATACGATCTTTTCAAATTGCTTTTATTGTAACAATTATTGATGTCCTACTTGGTGTACCACTAGCTTTGGTTTTAGCAAGGTATGAATTTCGAGGGAAGGATTTTCTGGATACACTAGTCGACATTCCAATGGCTGTACCAACATCTGCATTAGGATTTAGTATTTTTCTATTTTGGGGTACACGGGAAGGACTTGGAGGGCTTTTGGGACTTAATCAAGGTATTCTTTCTTTGGGACCCCAATTGATAATCGCTGCTCATGTTGCATTTTCATTTCCATATATTGTTCGAAGCTTAAAAGCAGTTTTAGAAGATATCCCCCATCAATTAGACTACACTGCAAGAACACTTGGCGCATCTTCTTTTACTACTTATAGAACTGTTACTGCACCACTTACAAAAGAAGCTTTAGTTGCAGGAGCTATTCTAGCCTTTACTAGATCTTTAGGTGAAACAGGAGCAACTTTGATAATTTTTGGTACCTATGATACTGCACCAGTTGCAGTTGTTGCTTGGGTAAAAGGTCTTAGAATTGCAGCAGCGGCATTTCTTGCACTATTACTTGTATCAATTGCAATTATATTACTTATAATTTTGCGGATTTTTGCACGGAAGGTTGGTTTACCTATACAGAAAATATGGCCAGGACCAGAACAATTTTTGAGTAGGAATGCTCCCCGAAGAACGCGTACAGGAGTTACACTAATGCTATTTGGGATCATAGTTTTAATTCCAGCTCTTTTTGTTCTAGAATATTTAATTTTATGGTTGAATGGAAGTCCTTATACCGGTGAAAGAGAATCTGGGGCTTTATATCAAGTTTTTGAGGCACCTGATAACAAATGGGAGGCACTCCTTCGAGCATTAATTACGTCATTACAAATCGCAACTATTGTATCTATATTGAACCTTCTTATGGGGATCCCACTTGCATTGATCTTGGTACGCAAAAAATGGGGAGTACTAAATGAGATCTTGGATGCTTTAGTAGACTTACCTCTCGTTATTCCTAGTTCTGCACTTGGTTTCGCAGTATTACTAACATATGGTCAACCAGGGATAGGTCTAATTACACCAGGTTTTTGGATGATAGTTCTAGTCCACTGTGCCATGACATTTCCATTTAGTGTACGACCACTAGTTGCAATTATTCAATCTACAGACCCTGAACTTGAAGAAGCGTCCCGTACTTTAGGAGCACCTCCTACGACAGTATTAAGGACAATAACATTCCCTCTACTAAAACAGGGGATGTTAGCTGCCTTTGTGATGACTTTTACACGGTCTCTCTCAGAAACAGGGGCGACAATCGTTGTTATGGGAGTTGAAAAGACAATCCCAGTTTTAATTGTAGATTGGGTAGAATCGGGTTTTGCTTTACCTGCAGCTGCCTTTGCTTGTGCGATATTAATTATTCCTTCATTCATATTATTGTTTACTATGAGACGAGTCGTTAAGAGTGAGAAGTTGGAGAAATAGGAAATCACTTTTGAGATCAAAGCCAACTGGGATAAAGTTCCAGGCTTTTAGGGTTTGAAGGAATTCCTGAATAATCTTAATTTCTGATGACTTCCATTCATTAAGACGTATAAGTTGACCAATAGGATTTCCAAATTGATCTAATTCTTGATAGACAATACTAATGATTTTGTGACGGGTTGGATCACGACCTGTCTTTTCAATGCTGAGAAAGTATTCAGTCATTAGGGCATCCCACCACGCCAATAAGTTGTAATAAAAATGCTGATATTCATGTCAAGATGTTCTGGAGTATCGTATTCTAAGAAACAAGGACAGTCTTGACATTGATTA
>JAEOTI010000208.1 GCA_016839955.1 Candidatus Hodarchaeota archaeon
ATATCCCTATCTAATGCGAAACTAGAACAAACCTCAAAATTCGATTTAATCTCTCTATTAAAGACAAGTATGAGTGGTTGGTTCCCAGAAAAACCCCCTACTCTTCGGGGAGTAGACTCTCGGTCACAAATTGTGTTAAGATGTGACCGTCATTGGACTAGAATTCTTCTTGACCGAGTTGCTTACCACTTAAACAATGATTTTACTCACAGCGGAGAACTTGAAGTTCAGGTGGATTTAGAAACGTCCACAGAACCACCATCAATCCGTATTTCAGTTAGTATAAGTCATGCAAAGGGTATTATAAGAAAAGAAGAAGCAATTCCACATATTTCTTTAGATTTAATGGGAAGTATTTCTCAAAAGCTAGGTGGGCATTTTTGGGTAGATATGGATAAAAAACTTGAAGCTAGACAATTCGAATCTGATGAAAGGTTTCCAGATCGAACAACAGAGATTCGGAATTTCAATAAAATTACATTTTCTTTGATACTACCTGGGGACCGGATTAACTGAAAATCCTGTTATATTGTTAGTTTTTGAGTAATAGATCTTTAGCTTTCTTAGTCTCAACTTCAAAGATTATAGCCTTCTAGTTTGTCTCTTTTTTCTTCAATTTCAATAAGGCATTATCTAAACTAGATTGTTTTGAATTACTAAGCTGATAATTCAGCCATTCGACTAATGACATTCAGGAGTACGTTCCATACCAATTGAGTGCTTTGAATATAAACACGTTCATTAGGTGAATGTACATCTTTAATCTCCGGTCCCATGGACACAATTTGAAGTTTCGGACTGAGACGAGTGAATAGACCGCACTCTAACCCTGCATGCATTGCTTTCAACTCTACATCTCTACCAAGAAGAGTGGAATATTCTTCTTTAACTATCTGTAAAAATGGAGCTTGTAGGTTTGGTTTCCACCCTGGATAGCTTGGACCTAATGTGACAAGGGCTGTATGACTTTCACCAAGTTCTTTAATCTCGTTTCGAACCCGATTTAATTCTTCCGTAATAGCACTTCGTGTACTACAAGCAATTTCAACACCCTCTGGGTGAACTTTGACAATAGCTAGGTTATTTGAAGTTTCAACAAGGTTTTCAATATCAGGATTGAAACTTTGAGGTCCATGAGGTATTGCAGAAAGTAAGCTTAACATGAAATTTGTTTCTTCTAAAGAGTATGATTCTTCAACGGAAGCTTCTTTGATTGAGATCATAAGCTTTGTGTCTTCTGCAAGTCGTTTAACAAGTCTCTCTTCTTTCCAACGTTCTAATATAGTTAAAACTTTTTGTATTTCACTTTTTGGAAACATAAAGGTCGCAGAAGCATTACGAGGGATTGCATTATGAGCAGTGCCTCCATTAAAATAACTGAGGACAATAGGGACGTCATCACGTACTGATACAAGCCCATCGACAAGAATTTTTATCGCAGAAGAACGTGGTCTGTGAATATCAATTCCTGAGTGGCCTCCAACGAGACCAGAAACTTCGATAATCAAAGCAGAATATTGTGAATAGTGCTGTTTTGGCATTTTTAAGAATAATTTAACATCTCCTCCACCCGCACTACTTATTGTGATAATTCCATGGTCCTCACTATCAAGGTTTAAAAGAAAATCTCCTGTAAAGAAATTTTCTTCAAGAGCAAATGCTCCAGTAAGTCCAGTTTCTTCATCAACGGTAAAGAGAAGCTCAAGTGGACCATGCTTAACATTAGGAGACATCACAACAGCCAATGCCATAGCCATTCCGATTCCATTATCAGCTCCTAATGTAGTGTCTACTGCTGTAACATATGGGCCAAATTTATCAGAAGAATCATCAATAACTTTCATTGAAATAGGGTCTTCATCAAAATTATGATTACTGTCTGGAGTTTTTTGACAGACCATATCCAAATGTCCTTGAAGAACCAAAATAGGCCAGGACTCACAACCTTCCTTAGCGGGGATCTTTATAACTATATTGCCGACTTTGTCTTCTTTAAACTTCAAATTATGGTCTTCTGCCCATGTACGACACCAACCTCGAATTTTCTCTTCCCTCTTTGAAGGACGAGGGATTTTCGAAATTTCATCGAACATTTTCCAGACAATCTGTGGTTCAAGGTCTTTGATCACGTGATTTCCTTCCGTATCAACCGACTTATTCAAAAATCCATTCAGCTACTTCTGTTTTTCGGTAAATTGGAGGATAACTTAGAAATTCAAATTCAAATCCAAAGTTTCGTTTAAGCCATTCAATTAATTCTGATGATAAATTTTGCCATTTATGGGTGTCCATATGACAAGCATGAAATAATTTCTGATCAAATTCAGGAACTGAATGTATTTCTGTCTCTCCAAACATTGCGCTTTCAGCAGGAACGACAATATCTTCTAATGCTATACCATTACGCCATTTCAGATATGGACAAAGGCATGGTTGTTTATTCAGCTTTGTTAGAAGATTAGTTCCCCGTAGCATTTGAAAAAAAGGTCGTTGGAAACTCTTCTGAAATGATTCCCAACCTAAAGATTTTAACAAATTCTCGACAGATTTTATCCATTCTGGATCCAAACGACCAAATAATCCACCCGGTGAATATCCATGGTTAGGAGTAGCCAGTAGAGTTACATCCTCTAGATGTGGAGTACTTAGAAACCCTGGTACTTCTGGAAGAAGATTTTCTGTGGTAATAATTCTAGCGAGTAATCCACCCATAGAATGACATACAAGTTTAATCTTCTGTTGTTTTTTCTGAATAATATACCTAATTGCTTTATGAAGGTCCTCAATTGCTAAATCTATAATATCTCCGGATATTGGATCCGAAAGATCAAGAGTCCATGGATCATATCCATTCTCCGATGATAATGTTACAAATCCTTTTCCATCATTATGATCAAACCAAATATTTGATGATGAGTTGAATCCATGAACAAATAACACTGGTGATCCTGAATTTGGTTTATGGTTCTCAATCAGGGCTGTTCCTTGGCTTACTTTGATTTTCATTTCAAATATCCTTCAATATAAATTTTGAAATCATTTAAGATTCAAACTTGTCAATTGAAAAAGTAATTCTTATCACCCATAAATGAACCTCAATGCGAGTCAGAAATGCTATAGGACGGAAAATCCCCTTAAAATTATTTAATAAGGAATATAAACCATATCAGGGTCCATATACTACTCCACCTATGAACAGGACAAAATATGGACGAAAATACAAACATAATATTACTCGGGAAAGAACTATATTTGATTCTTTAGACAAATTATTCTCAAAAGAACTTAAATTGCGAGATGGAATGTGTATTAGTTTCCACCACTGTTTAAGATTTGGGGATTATGTTATTAATATGGTATTGGATAAAATAGCTTCTTATGGAATTAAAAACGTAATTCTTGCTTCAACAGCTCTGTTTCCTAATCATGAACCGCTCCTAGAACATGTAAAGAGTGGAGTTATTGGAGAAATTTCAGGAAGTATGAATGGTCCAATTGGAAAAGCAGTATCTACTGGAAAAGTTACTATTCCAACAAGTTTACGCTCTCACGGAGCACGGGCAAGAGCGGTTGAATGTGGTGATTTGCATATTGATGTAGCATTTGTAGCTGCTAGTACCTGTGATGAATATGGAAATATGAATGGATGTCAAGGTCCTAGTGCATTTGGTGCAAATGGTTTTGCTAATGATACTGATTCAGTTTATGCAGATACAGTTGTAGTAATTACAGACAATCTTCTCACTACCGAACCAGTTTATCCAGTGAGCATTAAAGGTTCAAATGTAGATTATATTGTGACTGTCGATCATATAGGAGACCCCAAAAAAATAGTTGCGGGTTCTTTAGGTAGAACTATTAACGAAAAACATTTAACCATTGCAAAACAAGTTATACAAATTGCTGAAGCTGCAGGATATGTGAAAAACGGGATGTCATTTCAAGCAGGTGCTGGAGGAGTATCGCTTGCTGCTACACAATTTTTAAATGAACATATGACTGAAAAGAATCTTACTGGTTCATTTCTTCATGGTGGAACCACTGCAGCCGCTGTTGAACTCCTTGAAGCGGGCTTGTTTAATAGAATCTATGATGGTCAATCATTTGACTTAGTTGCTGCAAATTCACTTCGGAATAATCCTTGTCATATTGAAAGCTCAGCAGACAACTCCTATAATATCTGGAAACCAGGGGGACCAATTGCAAGTTATGTTGATGTTGTTGCGTTAGGAGCGACTGAGGTCGATGTTAATTTTAATGTGAATGTAAATACTTTTTCGAATGGTATCTTAGCTAATGGGATTGGGGGACATACAGATGCTGCAGCTGCTCGATTAACAGTGATTACCTGTCCTTTAGCAAGAAAAGTCCCAATTGTTATTGATAATGTAACTAATGTTTCTACTCCTGGCGATATGGTTGATATTATAATTACTGATGGTGGAATTGCGGTAAATCCAAATCGTTTAGATTTAAAGAAAAAGCTAACAAAAGCTGATATTGAAATTAGAAGTATTACAGACCTACGTGATGAAGCCTATAGTTTAGCATCTCCAGTTGAGCCAGAATTTTCTGATGAAGTATGTACAGCTGTGGAATATCGCGATGGAACTCTTCTTGATGTTATACGCAGAGTGAAAGATTAAACTACTGGAATGGAAAACTTCAATCTAATAAAGAAAAGATTTTGAACAACATATCAAGAGGAAATAGCATAAAATTCGATAATTGATAGAAATTCAAAAGGCAGCCTTGAAAACCAGTTCCACTAATAATGTCTTAAGTTGAGTATCAGCTTGGAAAGTTTGTGATTTCGTGCCAAAATCCAGGTTCAAGAGTAAATTCTTGATAGTTTTTATCTTATTAGCTATTATAAGTCATATTTCCGTAAATATGAATCAATCGTTTGTTCCATTGAACTTATACTCTAGATCCAGTGAATTAGATAATAAACAAGTTTTTCAGACGACTAACAACTTAGATAGATCATTAAACGGTTTTGAATACCAAAATGATGAAAAAATAATGCCTTTTGTTATAAATATGAAATCCGGAATGACAAGTAATATTCTCAAGACTCTTCAGAAATTAGGAGTAAGAATTGAAGGATTTTTACCACCAAATTCTCTTTTAACCTCTACATCTGAAGAAAATCGTAAAATTCTCTCCTCTTTTCCATTTGTAAAAAGTGTCGATCATTTTAAGATGTTTAAAGATCCAAATATTCTTAGTAATTTTGACAAAATAGAAAACTATGAGATTATTGTCATTCCCTCAGGAAAGACAAATACTGTTCCAATTCGTAATATTGGGTTAAGTTCTCCTTTAGAGATTGATGAAAACGCGATTAAAGTAATTCAAAAAGTTCAAAAGCTTGGTGGAATAATCAATTGGGCTAGTCCTCGTCAATTATCTATTAACATTGACTCAAATTTGCTTTCAGAAATTATGTCTTTTCCAGAAATTCTAACAATAGAACCTAGCTATGATCCTACAATTCTATTAGATAATGTTCGAGCTGCTTATGATCTAGATTATTTAAATCAGACATTTGGTTTCAATGGAAGTGGAATTAAAGTTTCGGTACTTGATACTGGATGTTACTGGTCACATACAGAATTTGATGATTCAGGCATAACTGAACCTAATTTTGATGGTCAAATTTTTGGTTATTTATATGATAGTGCAGGATCCCTTAACGATGGTCAAGGTCATGGTACAAAAGTATCAGGAGTTATTGGAAGTCTAGGAACAAATAATCCAACTGCTCAAGGCGTATCCCCTGGTGTTAAATTACTCATTCAAGAACATGGTCTCCTTCCTTATACAGATGCCCCTTATTTTGGTCTATATGAGATTGCTAAAGATGCCTCTTTATTGGGAATCAATCTACAAAGTAATAGTTGGGGAACATCTGAGTCGTTCCTTTTTGGTAAATATACTGGAAGTTCTCATGAGATCGATCGAGCTATATTAGAACTTGGTATTTCACTTATCTATGCTGCAGGAAATTCGGGATCTGGATCTAAAACAGTTACACCCGAGGCAAGTGCAAAAAACAATATAGCAGTTGGGATGATAGACGATCATGGCACTATAGTTTTCACCGATGATACTTTAAAATCAGAAAGTAGTAGAGGGCCAACAGAGGAT
>JAEOTI010000043.1 GCA_016839955.1 Candidatus Hodarchaeota archaeon
AATGTTACTTTACAGTCATTTCCCAAATGATGTTCGTCCAAGAAAAGAAGCTTCTTCACTATTAAATGCAGGCTTTAATCTAATAATTTATTGCCTTGGGTTCCCCCAAGAAGACAAAACAGAAGTAATTATGCAGGATCAGAATAATATCACAATTAGAAGAGTAATGCGTACTCCTCCCAAATCAAGGGAAAATCCCCTTAGAATGTTTTTATTTTGGTTAATTATCATTTATACCTATATTTTGGAAAACAAGCTGCTCAAAAATATTATTCATTCTCACGATTTGACAAGCTTACCCCCAGGTTTCGTATTGTCAATAATTACGCGAAATATTCTCGTTTATGATTCTCACGAGTTATTTCCCGAGACTGCTAGAAGGAGACTTGGTAGACTTGCTGGAGCCATATTTCTTGTTTTAGAAAAGATTTGTCTTAACAAGGTGTCTGTACTTATCGGTGTTACAAAGTATCAACTAATGATTCTCAAAAAGAGATCAAAATGCCCTACTTTCCCCATACCAAATTATCCATTGGTTAAGGAACTTCCGCCACCCAAAAGAATTACTGAAAATGAGAAAGACAAAACATGGATAATTGGCATGACTGGAAATATAATACCTGATAGGGGACATATATATGCATTAAAGGCTCTTGAGCTTTTTCAAAGGAAGTATGAATGTGAATTTTGGGTAGTGGGAGATGGATCAGGTTACAATGATTTGATTAGAGCGAGTAAAAAAAGCAAGGTTAAATGCAAATTCTTTGGATATCTTAACAAGATTGATACGGTGTGGGAGGTAGTAAAGAAATTTGACATTGCTATTATTGCAAATCAACCATCTGTAAATTATATTGTTACATCAATCAATAGACCCTACGAGTATGCTCTCCTAGGCGTATTATTTCTTTTACCACATTATCCAGGAACTAAAGACATTGTAACTGCATTAAATCTACCTAAATTCAATCCAAAATCTCCAAAATCAATAGCAAAAGCCTTGGAAACCTTGATAACTGAAATGAGAAATTCTAATTCAATAAACATTAACGACATTCAGGAAAAATTTGGTTGGGAAAAAAATTCTGGTAAGAAATTCACAAAGATTTATCAGAGAATTACTAAGAAAATTTCTTAATTAATCTATAATATTATCATTTGTTCATGCAGAGACAGAACTTTCCTCTGTATTGAATTTATTTTGTATTATCTATTATTGTTGGAGAGTTTAACTTTGGAACAATTCAGATGAAAATAAAAGATAATTTTTTTTGAAAGGATCATTCATATAGCTTCCCCCTCTTCAAAATTTATTGACTACTTTTGATAAAAAATCCTATTTTGTTTGGTTATATTCCAAACATCAACAACCCAAGTGTTTGATTTAATTTTGCTATATACGTCTTTATAAAAAGAATGGTTAATCGCTATAAAGACAATATTAACCTTACTAAGTATTTCATCCAATTTAAATTCTTTTCTGGTATATGGATCGTGTATATAGAGCTTGTTAAGTTTTTCAGCTTGTAACAAATCAATTAATTCCTGAACAGGAGTGTCACGTTCATCATCGATATTTTTCTTGAAAGTTGTTCCTAAAATTGCGACGTTTTTACCCAAAATTGAAGTCCTTTTCTTTAGGGATTCAATTAAAAATGAGCCTATATTTTCATTTAATTCATAAGCAGAAGACAATAAAGATGTTTTTATATGATTATGGCGATTTTCATTTTGTAAAATCCAGGAATCTTTCCCCAAACACGGGCCTTTAGTTAATCCAGGTTTTGCAATATTCGCACGTGGATATTCTTTATTGGTTAATTTAATAATCTCGTGAATATCGCCATCCAATTTCTCTGCTATCAACATAAACTCATTTGCAATCGCAAAATTAATATATCTATAAGCATTGGAAAATAATTTTACTAATTCAGCATTTATTGGTGAAGTTCTGTAAACATTCAATCCAATTGACCCAAATAGCATCTCTCCTCTCTTAAAACTGTATTCATCATAAGCCCCAATAATCTGTGGGATACACTCTATTTCTTCAATAGACTGACCTTGGACAATCCGTTCTGGAGCAAATAATAAACCTAAATCCTTTCCGACCTTGAAGTTGCTATCATTTTCAAGAATTATTCTAATTCTTTCTGTTGTACCTGGAGTAAGAGTACTCCGTAAAAAAATACATTGTCCAGCAATTATAACTCTCTTCAGTTTGAGGATAATATCCAATACTTGTGAAAGGTCTGATTTTCCATCTTCAGCAGGAGTTCCAGTTACTATTACAATATTTTCGCACTCAGTAATTTCTTCAAGAGTATCAGAAATAATTAATTTCTTATTGTCTATTGTTTGCTCTAGAAGAGCTTGTGCACCGATTTCTATAAAAGGCATCTTCTTACTTTTAACCATTTCCAGTCTTTCTTGGTTTATATCAATACTAAGTACTTTATGTCCATTTTTAGCAAAAATTAGTGAAAAAGGAAGTCCAACATGCCCACATCCTCCGATTACACCAATGGAATACTTGAAGCTAATCCTTTTCACCCATAAAGATATTTGTAGGGCGAAATTTTAATGATAATTAAAGAACTTTCTCTAATACAAAATTTGATAGGAAAAGCTAATCTGGTTTATAGATCTAGAAATCTCGTTTAAGCCTAGAATAAAAGACATAAAGATGATTCTAAATGGGATTGGGTACCATCTCGTTTTTCTAATTAAAAACTGAGAACCATAAGATTTTTTGGTTGGTAAATTGTTAGATCATTCTATTTAAC
>JAEOTI010000209.1 GCA_016839955.1 Candidatus Hodarchaeota archaeon
ACCTGCAAAAAAAGCTGCCATACCTAACAGCGCAAAAACCGCAATTTGATTTTCAGATACATTTAATGCATCACGTGCCAAAACACCAAATATACCCCCCAACATTACTCCCATAAATAAAGTAGGTGCAAAAACACCTCCAGACCCTCCAGAACCTATAGTAAAAATGGTGGCTAGACTTTTCAATAATAGAAGACCTATTAGAAGAAGTATAACACTTAAAATTGCGCCTTTTAACAAAGATCCATCGAAAACTAAATCCATTGGTAAATACGTTCTACCCATAACAGTATAGTTATCCCATTTATGCCCCGCTGATAAGAAGGCGATGGAGAGAATAGCGCCTACACAAAGACCACCAATAGCAGGTTGCATAAAATCTGGCACTGATAATCTTTTGAAGGCATTTTCTAGGATATTTTCTGATTGATAAAAAAATTTGATCCACAATGCGGACACTATTCCTGCTAGAAGACCTATAAGAACATATAATGGAATAAGTCCTGGATTATGATATTTTAAACTAGGAAATGATTTGAAAGAGGGGTCATCACCTAAAAAAAATTGGCCAACTACAGTTCCAGTAACTGAAGCAACAATTATAGGAACAAATAGTCCAACAATACCTTCTCGCATAAGTACTTCAACAGCAAACAATGATCCGCCAATTGGGGAATTAAAAGTTGCCGAAATGCCTGCAGCTACACCCGATATTACAAGTGTACGAAGTTCTCGTGGTGATAAATCTAATTTTTGACCTAAAAATGATGCAAAACCGGCTCCAATTTGGGCAATAGGCCCCTCACGTCCAGCAGATCCTCCTGAACCGATAGTTAAAGCAGAAGCTATTATTTTTGCAAAAGGAACTCTAAAGTTCATTTTTCCATTATGAAGGGTAACAGACTCAAGTACTTCGGGGATTCCATGTCCTTTTGTCTCTTTAGATATACGTGTTGTTATTAAACCTACCAACAATCCGCCCAAGCCTGGAACAAGTAAAAATGGAAGCCACTCAAAATCACTCCAACCATTATCTCTAATTAAATTTCTTGGAATTTCAAAAAGAACTTCATAAATTAAATCAATAGCTATTCGGAAGATATAAGCACCAAAACCACCAATTATTCCTACAAGAATTGCTAAGAGATTAAGACGAACAATTGGTGATAATGAATCAAATTTGGATCGGATGTAAGATAGAAGATTGATCTTCTTTACATTTCTTGTTTTGGAATCATTTTCCATTCTGTCTCATCTGTCCAATTCTGGAGTGGAATCTCACCCAAACAAATAATAACAACAATTGTTGTTCATTGAGAAATCTATTAATTTAAAAAATAAGTTAATAATTTCTTTATCATTCTTTGAATCTATTAGTATTCTTTTGTGGAATGGGTTATTATAAATTTCAAAGATATTTATCTAAAGGTCCTTTTCTAGATCTTTTAGCAATATCTCCAATCTCAACTTTTACTCCAAACCTTGTGGCTACTGAAATGGATTCCCTTATATAATGTAACCGATCAATATTTGTTGCATAATCTGGATGTCGTGATCTTTCCCAAAGTGAACTGGATCCTGTAATTATAATCCATGGAAACCTATCAAAATCTTTCCAGTGTTCTTCTGGATCTAAGTTATTATGTTGACAAAAATGAAAAAAAGCCCCTACCACTGGGGTAGGCGCTCTATATTTACTTGGACGTTTTCTGATTGGGCTGAGAATTTGTATCTCTTTTTTTAGTTTATTTAGGGGTAAAGTGAGTATTTTAAGACATTGCTGAATTGTAATTTCTTTTGCTTTCAAAACATTTTGTTGATTTTCTAATGGTTCTCTCAATAATGCATTTAATACAAGTTTTTGAGTTTCTTTTGCTACTAAACTCCAATCGGAACGAATTGCTTCGAAACCTTTTATTTTGAGAGTTTTTACTTTTGAAAGAGCGGATATAAATGCATAAGCTTTCCGTCTACCAGGTTTAAATATGACTCGATAGGCAAGATCTTCCAATTCTAACTTCATTATTCCTGGAAATTTCTCATTCAGGAAATCTAGTAGTTTTGTTACCCTTATTAGGGCTTGAGATCGTTTCTCCACATGATTAGTTTCAGTACTATGATACAACTCTTCAATAAAATTACCCTGACGAAAACAAACAAACGCGGAGTCAGTATCACCGTAAATAACTTTGGCTTTTTCTTCTAACTTCGCATACTCTTTAAGGAATTTCTTAACAGTTTTAAGTTGATTCCTACCTAAACTAAAAATTGCATTAGCTATAACTCCATTGAAAAATCTGCTTCCGGGGTAATTATGGGAGCCTATTGTGCTATTTAGGATAATTTTCAAAGCTTTTTGTCTTCTATCAAGGCTAACTTTTTCATCCTCGAGAATGTTTAATGTGTCTTCATTATTTATCAAAGATTTAATTTCAAGCCTTTTGTCTAAAATCACTTTCATAGTTGCAGAAAGGCAAGTTTCAGTTTCTAATTTAAACATCTTTTCAGGAGTAATTGATGATTTTTTGTTTGATGAAGCTTTTAATGATTCTCCACCAATATTAAAAGAAATCATAAGGCTAGGATACATGGAAGTAAAATCAAATATTGCTACATTGGAATAAATGGATCCCTTTGGTTCAAGAACTAATGCACCTTCATGGGGAAACTTTTCCTTTTGAATTCTTCTTTGTCTAATTTCCCGCTTTGATGGAAGTGGTGGGAAAAGCACATTTTTTTGGACACAAGTTCTAAAGACCTCAAATTCTCCTAAATTTCGAGCAGTAGTATTTATACCTTCACCAGGTGGCATTCCCACAACTTTAACAGCTTCAAGCCATTCAGGTACTCCTAATGGTTTTAAAAGCTTAAATGTTAATTCTGCGTCCTTTTGACAATATTCAATTAATTCCTGAATTTTTGCATCATGCCACAAATCTCCTGGATTTCCAAAATCTAATTTCTTTTCACCTAATAAATAGGAGGCGATATCATCTAAGCTCTTCGTCCCAGAAGGTGGGTGAATCCCCCATGCCTTTTTTGCTAAATCCGTAATTGCAATGCCAAATAAATAGTAGTTTCTTTTATTAAAGGATTGTTGAATATTCCATCTTTTTCCATAAGGAGATATTTGAGTTTTTTTAATTCCTAATTTTTCCATTCTGCTTAGTAAGTAAGGAAAGTCGAATTCATCAGAATTATAACCTACAATTACGTCAGGAGCTAATTCTACAACACGCCTGCAAAATTGAATAATTAAATCAGATTCGGCTAGGTTTGAGTCTTCTTTCAAAATCATTGATTCTAATTTAGGAATCTCATTGGCTTTACCATAAGCTAATGAGATAGCGGTTAAACGGCGCTTTTTTTCCTCAAATAATTCTGCAAAGGTAATATCTTTTGAATCGACTTCTATATCAAATGCTAGATAGATTGGTTCAAAATTTATGGAATGATCAAAAGAAAGATTTCTTTTAAAGTCGGAGTAATCAATTTCAAGTACATTACTATTGTCTTGAGTAATAATGTTAATGCTGACTGAGTTAAAACAGCGCATTCCTAAATCCAACAGAAATCGTTTGATAAAGAGCATATCAAACTCAAAACAATGAACTCCCTCACTCAAGAACTCTGCTTTGACCATTGGAAGAATACTTGGATTCGATCCATTTAATTTAAGGACTTTCTTGTTTTGTCCTCCTTGATAATCAACTCTTATTTCTTTTTGTGAGGAAACAACCCAGTTATTAACTTTAGAGTTGTCAAGTAATATCCTCTCGGATTTTTTGCTATCCTCAACATAGAAATACGGCTGAAAACCTTTGATTTGTAATAATAGTGGTTTGTAAGTAGCACTATCCTTCACTGCTAGATAGATAGATGGTTGATTACTTTTCCTATCAAAAGTATAAGATATATCGATGATATAAAAACTACTACTTGTCATTGAATTTTCCATGTATATGTTTAAGCATAAGATTAATAATGTCGGAAACCTTGAGCTATTAAAATTATGTCAAGGTCTAGTAATATGAAACGAGATCGATGCAATCGATGTTCATCTAATTTAATTAGCGGATTTATGTTTAATGAATTCGAAATTTGAGAGCTGTGACCTATGAGCGGTGAGAAAACCCCAACTCTACCCCAGGACGGCGACAGCGCCTACTGGTGGGCCCGTTTCTGTGAAAAATACGAAGATGTGGGGCTCCAGTGGGATATACTACCCGCCACCTAATAGAAAGGAAATATCAAGGTGGTTGTTAAAACGAAGGCAACTACCTACCTAACAAAGCTATCGAAAATTCTCAAAGAATTTCCGGACTTACTTCAAGCAAAGAAATGTATAGCGTTGCCTGATTTTTTTATTGATATAATATTTCAATTGGATATTCCTTTTTCTGAGTTATTTGAGAAATTTCGTGCGAATATTCGAGGAGAAGCTCGAAATATTTATACAGAAGGAGGGAAGGTAATTCCAGGTGGGAATGCTTTTAGAACTGCTATTTCTTTAGCAACGCTCAGCTGTCCAACATGGTTCATTGGAGAAACCGATGAACTTGGTTCAACATTGATAAATAATGTATCTGCGAAAAATGAGAATCTATATCTGAAGATAAAAACCTCAAAACGCCTTAACATCACCGTAGCGATTGAAATTCCTGATGATCAAAACGGTATACAAAATATTATGCTTTCTACTACTGATTCCATAAAGAATTGGGGTCCGGAAAATCTTGAATCCAATGATAAAGGGATTATTTCTGAAGCTGATTTAGTTTATATCTCTAATTGGGGGATAAATTCGAGAGGAAACGAATTATTAGCAGAATGCAGTAACCTAACATCTGGAAAGGTGATGTTTGATCCTGGTAACATTTTTGTACCAGAGATTAAAATTCAGAGGTTATTAGAAATTTTACCTAGAATTGAGATAATTTCTTTGAATACTGCTGAATATCAGTACCTAGAGCAAATATCGAACAAAATTAGTTCTGATCCGTTATCGAAATTATTAGCCGAATCAAAAATTTTCATACATGACCATAAAATAGTGAAGGTACTCTATAAAGAAAAACTAATACAAGTGCCAACTTTTGAAATTAAACCACAAATTCAAACTGGATTAGGCGATGTTTTCGCAGCGGGGGTTGTTATTAGTATTCTTTCTGAGTTGTCTCTGGAAGAAACGGCAATTCTTGGTTCTGCTGCTGCAGGCTTTTACGGATTATCCAATAAAATTCCGAATCTTGATGATCTTGAGTCTTTTCTTCAAAATGAAAAATTACGACGTCTTTTATGAAAATCGAATCTTCTTCCTTGAATATTTACAAATCAAAGATTCAAGGTC